>CAKMQH010000083.1 GCA_927911515.1 uncultured Neisseria sp. | reverse complement strand
CGAAAAAACGGTATACGCCGGGCAGGTTGGGCAGGTTTTTGAGGAAGAGGGGGATGTCGAAGTCCGTGGTCATGGGGCGGGTGGCTGTGGTCAAGTTTTCAGACGACCCGATTATAAAATCTAGAACGCTTGAAATAATGGATGCAAGCAGCCGGTTTATTATGGATGGAAAAGTATAGTGGATTAAATTTAAATCAGGACAAGGCGACGAAGCCGCAGACAGTACAGATAGTACGGCAAGGCGAGGCAACGCCGTACTGGTTTAAAGTTAATCCACTATACCAAATATAGGTTTATTTGTACCGTCTAGGTCTCCCAAAAGACAAATCGGTCAAAAAATGCTATTCTTATCGCTTTCAACCTATCTGTTTGTAGCAATGAAAAAGTATCTTATTTCGACCGTTGCCGTAGCCATCGCCGCCGGCCTCGGTGCGCCTTACTACTTCGGCATCAAAGCAGAAGAAACCCTGACAGCACAACAAAAGCTGTTGCAGGAATCAGGCTTTCTAACCGTAGAATCCCACCAATATGATCGAGGCTGGTTCGGTGCGACCGAAACGACGGTCATACGCCTGAAACCGACATTGCTTCAAAATACCCAGCAATATCTCCCCGATAATCTGAAAACCGTTTTGCAAGAGCCGATTACGGTTGTAAACCATATCAGCCATGGTCCGTTTGCCGGCGGGTTTGGTACTCAGGCTCATGTGGAAACAGAGTTCAAATACCATCCTGAAACTGAAAAAGTATTGTCGCGCTTCTTTGGTCAACAAGCTCCGGTGACCATGAGCAATACGATTTATTTCGGCGGAAGCGGCAAGCTGCAACTGAACGTTCCGGCTTTCGATTATGAAGAGCTGTCCGGCATCAAGCTCAGCTGGAAAGGCTTGAGCGGTAACACCGATTACGAAAAAGATTTCCAAAACTACCGCCACGACTATACCGCTCCGTCTTTACAGATCAAGCTGGCGGACAAAGGCGATGTTTCGATGGAAAATCTACATTTCCAATCTGAAACTTTAGACGGAAGCAACAAGCTTTCTTTGGGCAAAAGCAGCATTACTTTGGATAAATTCCTGCTGCAATGGAAAGAAAATATTGATTACAACGTCAAGCTGAACGAACTGGTCAATCTCGTGACCAATCTGCAAATCGGCGCATTTATCAATCCGACCGGCAGTATCGCGCCTTCCAAAATCGAAGTCAGCAAACTGAAATTTGATACCAATACCAACGAAGTTGATAAATTTATCAATAGCGAAGGACGGTTCCAATTTGAAGAACTGGTTTATGGCGAAGATAAATATGGTCCGTTGGATATCAATGTGGCAGCAGAGCACTTGGACGGCAAAGGTTTGCAGGCTTTGAAAGCCAAGCTTGCCGAAGTCGCCAATAAGAAAATGAGTGAGGAAGAGATTCAAAACGCCTTGCTCCAAACCGCTAAAAACGAAGCTTCGGGTTTATTCACCAATGATCCGGTGCTGAATGTCAAAACATTCAAATTCATCATGCCGCAAGGTCAAGTGGATGTCAGCGGTAAACTCGCCTTTAAAGGATTGGCGGCAAAAGATTTGAACAGCCTCAGCGAAATGCTGAAAAAAACCAATGCCGATTTTAATGTGAGCGTCCCGAAAAAACTGTTGGAGCAGATGGCAATCAACCAAGCGAGCAGTCTGTTTAGCGTCAATGCGGAAGATGAAGAAGCCGGACGCGCCGGAATTGAGGATATCAATGAAACGCTGCGTCTGATGGTAGACAGTACCGTAAAAAGTATGGCGCAGGAGCAATACCTGACCTTGGAAGAAGACAACATCAAAACCCATTTGACTCTGCAAAACAACGAGTTGAAATTGAATGGTAAGGTGTTGCAAAACGAGCCGGAGCCTGATTTTGACGAGCAGGACCTGTTGCCGGAAAATCTGTCTTCATCTGAAACAGGCAAATAAACGGCAATAGACAAAAGGTCGTCTGAAACCGGATTTGAAGTTTGAATCCGATTTCAGACGACCTTTTTTTGATTGGTTTGATGGAAGTCATGTTGAGTTGCAGGCAAAAAATCGCCCCTTTAATTTTAAGGGGCGCAAAAGGAACACAAACCACTACCAAAACTGTTACAGGGCGAACTCCTCTAATTGACGTTGATGGGTTGCCGGATAAAGTGCCTTCATCAAATCATAGGGTGAAAGCGACAAATCTTTGCTTTTGGTCGTCAAACGACCTTGCTGCGGTGTCAGTTCAAGCAAACGGGCATCAGACGCATGAATAAACTTTTCTTTTGCCTTCTGCATTTTGCGTTGTAAAACGGAAACGACGCGGCTGTACAAACTGTCTTTTTGTTTGACCTCCCGAGTGCTGGCGACCCAGCTTAAACGGGAATGGCTGTCTTCATCTTCAATCAGGAGGATACCGGTTTGCGGCTGCTCCGATTTACCCATGCAGGGAAGCCAAACATAATAACGACCATCGAGCGTAACATATACGGCATCATGTACTTCGCAATCATCGCAACACTGGGTTGCCAAAAAGAGAGCGGATGGTATGTTGGTGCAGTCTCAGAATGT
>CAKMQH010000082.1 GCA_927911515.1 uncultured Neisseria sp. | reverse complement strand
TTTCGCCGAACTCGGCCGCCGCTATCTGGCGCAAGGCTGGCAGGTTTGGCTGTTCGGCTCGCAAAAGATTTCGACATCGCTGAAGAAATCAACCGACTTTCAGACGACCTCTGCACCAACCTCTGCGGCAAAACCAACCTTTCCGAAGCGATTGACCTGCTTTCCTGCGCCGACACCGTCGTCTGCAACGACAGCGGCCTGATGCACCTCGCCGCCGCCCTCGACCGCAAACTCGCGCCGCCTACGGCTCGTCCAGCCCCGAACATACCCCGCCCTTGAGCCCAAAAGCAAAAATCGTCAGCCTGCACCTCGAATGCTCACCCTGCTTCAAACGCGAATGTCCGTTGGGACACACCGACTGCCTGAACAAACTCACGCCGGACATGGTTCAAAAAGCGGCGGAGGAGTTGGCACAAACACAATCCGAATAAGCCATCAACCGACAAATTCTAAATCTGCAACAAAACCATACGACAAAAGGTCGTCTGAAACCTTATTCCGGTTTTCAGACGACCTTTCAGATGCTCAAAATCTGGATATTTAATCTTGCAACGCGGCGGCGATTTCGTTGCGCAGTTTGTTTAAAAACCTACCGTGGCGCACCCATTGGGCGGCGGTTTCATGGTCTTTCCCGGCAAAGGCCGTCCGCAAATCTTGATACAGCTTGTCTTGTTCGCGACTGATTTCTTGATCCAACGCGCGCAGGGCTTCGTTGTTTTGCGCCATTTGCGCATCCATCAGCGTTTCGCGCCATTCCATTTGCTGCATGAGAAATTCAGGAGCAAAAGAGGTATGCTCCGGCGCGTCGGCGTCTATGCCCAACGTTTTCAGCAGATACGCCGCGCGGTCGATGGGATTTTTCAAGGTGCGGTAGGCATCGTTGATGGTGGAAGACATCATCACTGCCTGCTTTTGCTCGAACGCGGAGGCTGAAGCAAATTTATCGGGATGGAAACGTGCAGCCAAAGCGCGATAGGTTTGCTCTAAGTTTTCGGCGTCGATATCGAAAGCGGGTTCAAGCTGGAAGAGTGTGAAATATTGGGACATGGCGGGATAATTAATGTGAAATTTTCGGCAGAAACCTAATTTTGCCTTATAATCCGCTGATTCTTAACCAAAAGGACTGAATATGAGCAGTAAAGTGCAACACAATAAAGGCAAAATACGCGACAATGCCTTAAAAGCCTTAGTGAAATCCGATTTGTTCCGACACAAGGTGGAACGGAAAAGAAAAGGCAAAGGCAGCTACAACAGGCAGGAAGCGAAAAAATGGCGGGACGGTTTTGATACTGTCCCGCCATTTTTATGTCTTAAACGTGGAAGCTCTCGCCACAGCCGCAAGAGTCTTTGACATTCGGATTTTCGAATTTGAAACCTTCCTGCAAGCCTTCTTTGGTGTAATCGACTTGCGTGCCGTCCAGATAAACCAAGCTTTTCGGGTCGATATAAACGCGCGCGCCGTGTTCTTCGAAAATCAGGTCGTCCTCGTTCGCTTCATCGACAAATTCAAGGTTGTATGCCATGCCCGAGCAGCCACTGGTTTTCACACCCAAGCGCACGCCCAAGCCTTTGCCGCGTTTGGTCAGGTAGTTGTTGATGTATTTGGCTGCATTTTCTGTGATGGTAATCAAAATATTTGTCCTTTTTATATAGATTGAAAATACTTGTTTTCAGGTCGTCTGAAACTTGAGTTAACTTTTTGGCAACCTGCGGCGCCGCTGACGATACAGCAACACAGCCCAAATCAACCAAACACCCAGCCAAACGGGGAAGAGTGCTAACAAACTGAGCCAGCCATAAATACTGCCTGTCCAATCACGGTTAAGCGGCGTACGGAATGCAGAATCCAACCCGGTCCGAGAGGCTAAATATACCCGTGCAATTTCGCCCCGTATCTCAGGGCGCAAAGACAAGATTTCCACTTCGATATGGTTTAACCCAATCGGCGTATCCGCGCAGTCCAAACAGCGGATATCTATCCGCCGCCGAGCATGTACTTTGCTTTTGCTTGTGCTTTGTGGCGTATAGACTTGATAAGTAATGTCGTCAGGCGAGGGTTCCAAACTCGCTTCATGCGATTTCGCCTGCCCGGATTCACGCTCAATCGTGATAAGGGGCGGTTGACTGTTTTGGAGCGCAACATAGGATAATTCTACCCGTGCACCTTCCTTTAAAACAATGCTTTGCGCAGGAGGATAGTAATTCACCACCGCAAATAAAGCATATCCGACCAGCAGTATCAAACTATATGCGTAAAACAGTATTTTCGCGATACCGCATTTACCCATTTATCTAACCTTGTTCAATTTTCTGTTGCCTGTCGCTGCTGCGCCCAAGCAACGGCAGCCTGCATGGCTGCCCGCGCCTGCGGACTGTTTTTCCAACAGGTTGAGCCGGTCAATTTCGCGCCCTGTTCCAAAACATCGTCCAAATCCGCTGCCGCCAGCGTGGCGACATCATCCAAACCCATTTGCTGCAAACGCTGCAATACGGTTTTGCCTATGCCTTTGACGGCAAGCAGGGATTGGGCTTCTTCATCGGTAAAAGGCATTTCGTCTCCTTTGATTTTGCAGACCTATCGATTAAATATAAGCCTACGGCTTATCGCCCTCTCCCTAACCCTCTCCCGCGGGAGAGGGAATAGATTAGCAGGCAGTCCCAATTTTGGCGGCAACTTCAAAAGGATTAATTTTCTGTGTCCTTACCCTCTTCTTCACGAGAGAAGGCATGCCGTCTCTTTTGATTTTGCAGGGATATCGACTAAATATAAGCCTGCGGCTTATTGCCCTCTCCCTAACCCTCTCCCGCGGGAGAGGGGATAGATTGGCAGGTAGTCCCAAATTTGGCGGCAACTTCAAAAGGATTAGGTTTCTGTGTCCTTGACTTCCCACCTCCGAGGGAGATGGGAATAAATCATCAGGTTTGCTTTTCCCGAAAATCCTAAGACTTTCAGAAATCCTGTGAACGTCTGCCGACAAAGCACCCACTAATCGGATTATTTGTTTTCCTGACGTTTGCGATAGTCGGCAACAGCCGCTTTTACCGCATCTTCAGCCAAGATGGAGCAGTGGATTTTTACCGGCGGCAGTTCCAGTTCTTCGGCGATTTCGCTGTTTTTGATTGCCAGCGCGTCACTCCAGGCTTTTGCCTTTGACCCACTCGGTAATCAGGCTGGACGAAGCGATGGCGGATCCGCAGCCGTAGGTTTTGAATTTCGCATCTTCGATGATGCCTTCGTCGTTCACTTTGATTTGCAGGCGCATCACGTCGCCGCAGGCCGGTGCGCCGACCATGCCGGTGCCGACAGATTCGTCGTTTTTATCGAAAGTACCGACGTTGCGGGGGTTTTCATAGTGATCGATTACTTTATCGCTGTATGCCATGATGTGGTTTCCTTAATGTTTTTTGATGGTTTAAGTGGTTTGTTTGCCGGTTTTCAGACGACCTGAAGTTTAAATTTTGCACGCACCGCCTTCGCAGTCGTCGTCGTTTTCCGAATCGACGCCGCCTTCTACGGTAACACCGTCAAAATCTTCAAGCAGGTTGTCAAGATTATCGAGGTCAAGTTCTTGTTCGTTCATGGGTTGTATCCTTGATTTTAATGTGGTGGCTTTTAGGTCGTCTGAAAAGGTCTTTTTGAGGTTTCCAGACGACCTTTTTTTATTTATTAGGTAAGTTTGGGTTGTTAAACCCAACATTTCGGGTAGATTGATAGGCTTATTAGGTTCTCAACTCAACTTAAGCGTGCTACAATTCTCCTAGACTTATGAGAGTAAAATCGATGGCTAGGATGTTATCTGTTCTAGTGGTTGTTCTTCTCCTGCTTTGTACTGAGCCTCAGATGGTTAGTTTGCCAAATGAGTTGCCCAAATACAAGCAAACAACTAAGTTCTAAGGGAAGTGACCGCGTGGGGAAGCGTAGGGCTTCCCATTTTATTTGGATTTTTAAATAAGTCTGTAGGTTGAATTCTCGAACACTATATTGACTAAGATTAAGGTATATAGATACAAATCCAACCTATGCTTCATTTCAGACGACTCTTTCTCTTGGTTAATGCGCTGCCCATTCAATCGAGTTCAAATCAATCCCGTCTTTAAACATTTCCCACAGCGGCGACAGTTCGCGCAGTTTGCCGATTTTGGATTTGATCAGCTCTGCGGCAAACTGCACTTCTTCTTCGGTGGTCATGCGGCCGAAGGTGATGCGCAGGGATGAGTGTGCCAGTTCGTCGTTGCGGCCGAGCGCGCGCAGGACGTAGCTTGGTTCGAGCGAGGCGGAGGTGCAGGCGGAGCCGCTGGATACGGCGAGTTCTTTGACTGCCATAATCAGGCTTTCGCCTTCGACGAAGTTGAAGCTGACGTTCAGGTTGTTCGGGGCGCGGTGTTCGAGGTCGCCGTTGATATAGACTTCTTCGATGCCTTCGATGCCTTTGAGGAAGATGTCGCGCAGTTTGCGGTAGTGCGCCATGTCTTGCTCGAGTTCTTCTTTGGCGATGCGGAAGGCTTCGCCCATGCCGACGATTTGGTGGGTCGGCAGGGTGCCGCTGCGGAAGCCGCGTTCGTGGCCGCCGCCGTGCATTTGGGCTTCGAGGCGGACGCGGGGTTTGCGGCGGACGTACAGCGCGCCGATGCCTTTGGGGCCGTACACTTTATGGCCGGACATGGACAGCAGGTCGATTTTAGCGGCTTCGACATCGACAGGCACTTTGCCGCAGGCTTGGGCAGCATCAACGTGGAAAATGATTTTGCGTTCGCGGCAGATTTCGCCGATGGCGGGAATGTCTTGCACCACGCCGATTTCGTTGTTCACCCACACCACGGAAATCAGGATGGTGTCGTCGCGGATGGCGGCTTTGAGTTCTTCCAAATCAATCCAGGCCATTTTCTTTCACGCCCGAGGTAGGTTACTTCAAAGCCTGGCGTTCGAGTTCGCGCATGGTGTCGAGCACGGCTTTGTGTTCGGTTTTGACGGTGATGAGGTGTTTGCCTTTGGTTTTGTAGATGTTTGCCGCGCCTTTGATGGCGAGGTTGTCGGACTCGGTCGCGCCGCTGGTGAAGACGATTTTCTTTAGGGTCGGCGTTATCAGGGCGGCGATGTCGGCGCGGGCTTTTTTCGACGGCTTCTTCCGCTGTCCAGCCGAATGCATGGCTGTTGGAAGCGGGGTTGCCGAAG
>CAKMQH010000081.1 GCA_927911515.1 uncultured Neisseria sp. | reverse complement strand
CTCCCTTTCTCATTTCGCAGTGCTACAATGATTGCTTGGTTCATATAACTTCTTTCAACGCTGTAGCTCCCTTTCTCATTTCGCAGTGCTACAATACCTCAGCGGGGAATCATTATTTTATAAGGATTCCCCGCTTTCTTTGTCTAAAAAACGGAGATTAGAACAGCAATAATTGGTCTGAATTGACCTTTTTTTCTTGGGTTTTGAGTCCGCCTAAAAGCAGTTTCATGGCAGCAAACTGCTTTTCCGTTACCTCCAAACAGCGTATCGAGCCTTCTTGCGGTAAGTTGGCGCACAGTCTGTTGTAGTGTTTTTGTAACGCATCCCTGCCTTTGACAATTCTGCTATACACCGAAAGTTGCAGCATTTGATAGCCGTCTTTCAATAGGAAATGTCGGAATTGGTTGGCGGCTTTGCGTTTGGCGACGGTAGTGACTGGTAGGTCGAAAAAGACGATGATCCGCATAAATTTTGCCTCACTCATATTGATATTCTTTCAAAGGCAGGATGTCGGGCAGTTTCAGCAATTTGGTGTTTTTTGCGACGATGCTCGGCTGGAATGAGGCAATCATTTTGTCTATGGCTGCCAGTGTACTGAAGGTCTGCTGTTCGATGCCGACTTGGGAGTGCAGGACTCTGATCAAGGCTTGTTTGGTTTGCGGCGTTAATTCGCTTTTCAGACGACCTTGATCTTGTAAATCAAGTACGGTCAGGTCGGCAAGCGGGCGCAATGGTTCGATAAAGTCATCGGCAAGATTGAAGGGGTTGAGTTCGCTTTTATGAAACAGCCCCAATGCGGGCAACCAACCATATAAGGCGAGGGATCGGGCAACGGCGGCACGAATCACGGCGTAGGCGTAATTCAGACCGGCATTGACAGCGTTGTCATCGTTGCGGGTAAATTTTTCTCCAAACACGGCTTGAAAATAGAGGGCGGCAGCTTGCGCTTCGTGGTTCCCTGTATCGCCGGAGCGAACGTCAGCAGCCAATGCGCGTAGCCGTTTGGCTGCGATGTCATTGCCTGTTTCGTCGGCAACAAATGCTTGATTTAGAATTTTTTGGCGGACGATATGTTGCCAAAGCTGCTTTTTTAAGGGTTCGCTGATATTCAGTTGCAGCTTGAGAGTTTTTAATTGTCGGTGGTATTGCGAGTAAGGCAGCCATTGGCCGCAGGGTAGGAATTGTTCGTCGCAAGTCAGCAGAGTGGTTCCATATTCTGCCAATGCCGATAAAAGCGGGGCGGTAATCAGGGTTTCCCGATGTTCGACAACAATGACAGCAATGTCTTCCAAGGGAACGGTATAAGATTCTCCGTTTTGACGAATCAGCATTTGTTCGCGGTGTAGCGACAGTTTGCCGCTGTTTTGGATAAGCAGGCTGCGCCATGTCATGTGTTTTCTCCTTTGTGTTTGTGCGACGAAAAATCCCTGCTTCAGGTCGTCTGAAACAGGGATGAGTTGACTTAACGGACGGGCGGCCGTTTTTTCAGATGGCATGGTCTGATTTCTTTGCCGAGTTCGTCGATGTGGTATTTTTGGAATGAAAGGGCGGTTTTAACACCAACACTTTGGAAAATGCCGTTTTTGCCTTTTGTACTATCCGTATCATGTGTACGAATATCAATCGCTCCAGTTGCTCTATTTAGGCTGACGAAATAGCCTAAAAATTCATTTTTCTTGGCGGTTAATTTAATCAAATCATTGGCATAAAGTACAAACTTAAACTCAAAACTATCATCCATTACCGTCCAATCTTCTTCATCTCTCCCTTGTACCACCGCTCTATCCGGTAAAATCCCTTTCGCCACCTGCCAGCTATAAATCGGCACCAAATAATATTTGCCAGCTTTTTCAAACACATCTACCCGTACCATAGTCGCATTATCGGCGATGCCGTTTTGATTGCGCACCCATACGCCGGTTTTTTGTACCTGCTCGATGCGCACAGCTTTTACCTGCTGAGTTGGGTTACCTGCTTTATCCTGTTTGTAAAACGGCTCGGCAAAGGCTTTGGCAGGATCGTCTTTATGCGCCTCCAACCGTGCTTTCAGCGCTTCATACAGCTTGGGTTCGCGCTCCCGATTGACCATTTTTTCCAAGTCTTTCAGTTTTAACTGCGTCAGCGGTACGCGTAATACACTCATGCCTTCGTCCAACCGTTTTGGGGATTTGACGGTTTCCATATGACCTTGCCCGCTCATCTTCCGATTGGGCGCACGCGAAACAAACAGTGGTGCGACGTATTCGTGTACGGCTTGCGGGCGTGAAGATACTTGTTCAGCAAGCAGCGCGCGCAGTTTTTCAGGCGTATCGGCTTCTTCAAATTCAGGTTTGCCGCCGGGCTTGCCAAAGACGCGGATCATGACTTCCTGAGCGAAAAAGTCCCAAGGCTGCGGGAAGTGTGTTTTTTGATGCAGCACTTCCCCTGTTTCTTCATCTATGGTTTTACCGTCAAATGCGTTCATTTCTTTGTAACGTACAAAACGGGTAATTCTCTGCTGCATGGCAACGGTCGAACAGGCAACGACAACTGCGTCCAAAGCATGATGGCGGTCGTTTTCCACACGCACTTTGCGTAATCCCCAGAAGCCGCGCAATAAATTGGTAATTTGTCCGTTGGAAGCAAATACACGTCTTTTTCCTTTGCCGGTCAGTTGCATATGGTCGGCAACAAATTGACATAGGAAACGGTTGACGTAGCGCGTGTCGTTCAAGTTGCGTTCTTTAAATCCTTCTTCATCGAATTTTTGCAGCAGAATCCGTTGCTTTTTACTGTGCGGGAAACGGCTGGTTTCTACACGTGCTTTAAATTCCAGCCATTCGCGGCTGTTGTCTTTGCCGTTTAAATATTCATAAGGTGTTCGGTTGCCTTTGTTTTGGTTTTCGCTGCCCAATACCAGCACTTTATTGTTGAAACTGTCGTCCCATGTGCGCGAAAACGGCAGGGCATGGTCGATTTCGACATAGCCTTTTTCGTTCAGACGGCCTAAGTCGATTTCCTTGCCCGAATACAGGCATTTGCCGTGCTGTTGCTCGTACAGGCGCAGTTTCAAAATATCTTTGGATTTGGGTTCGCCGACAAAATTGGGGAAATATTCTCGGAATTTGGCAGCGGCTTTTTCCCTGTCTTTGCGGTTTTCTTCCTGACGTTTCTCAATTTCTTTGCGGTCTTTGAACGATTTGCCCACTTCCCTTGCCGTTTCGATGTGGATGCGCACCGGCGAACCGTAACGCCGCACCACGCTGTTAATGACTTTCCTTGCTTGCGATAAGGCGCGCAAGACGACGGGGTTGCGGATTTCGTCGGCGGGAATCGGCGGCAGATAAAGCATTTCCTCCGAATTTTTCTCGCCATAATGATCCCCGTAGATTTCAGCGCAGGCTTCATCGTAACGTTTGCCCTGTTCCATCAGCGGCACGATTCGGCGCAATGCTTTCAAAGAAATTTGGACGAACTTGTCGAAGCTGATGTGTTTCAACAGTGCATCCAAGATTTCAGGTTGCAGACAGTCTTTCAGACGACCTGTAATATCCTCATCGGTTTTAAACAGGGAGAATGCTGTGCCGATTTCATCCTGCAATTCGGGAGAAAGGTTCAAAGGAGATTTTTTGTCTTTTAAACCTTCTTTTTCCAGTGCGCGACTGATGGCATGGTAAGCCTTCATTTCCATCAGCGTTGTGGATTCGGCATTGTCTTTTCCGTAACGCAAACCTTTGAAAAATGCCGTATCGTCCAAGCCCAGCAATTTGCGGACTCGGGCATAGGTCAGCTTAGACTTTTTGTATGGTTCGTCCATAAGCGTGGTACGTTCGGTATCAGTCAGCGGACGCTCGCTGCCTTGATTCAAAATACGCAGGTTATTCAGCTTGGTCAGCCAGATAAAACGTTCGGCGGTATAGGTGTTTTTGGCCGCTTTCGGTTCTGCCGGCTCGAAGGTGCAATGTCCTAACATTTTTTGAATGGCATCACCGGATAGGGCAGGACGTTGCGTCATCAGCAGGTTTTCAATACCGTTCTTGAGGTCGTCTGAAACATACGGATTACCAAATTCTTTTTGTTTTTCAAACAGCAAAACCAGTTCCGCCTGCAAGTCTTTGCGGCTGAACGTATGTGAATAATCTCCGCGCTGGTTACGGATATGACCGCTTTCTTTTTCAAATTTATTCAAAGCCAATTCGGCCGGAGTGCGAAAATCGCCTGTCTGTAAAGCGTGGGTGTTGTCGGCTACGCCTTTCAGCAAATCGCCAAGTTCCTTGTCGGCAGTTTGCTCTTCATTTTTCCGTTGCGACAAATAGCCGCGATGTTTGACCAAGTGCAGTAAAACCGCTGCCCATTCCAAGGGTGTCAACTTGCGGTCTAATGCGGCGGCGCGAAGTTGCCACGGTGTATTCGGTAATAATTTGATAAAGCCGTTTTCATCAAAATCTTCGGGTTTTAAAACGCCTTCGTGCTTTAACAGACGGCGCGTCCGAAGCAGACGGTGGGCGCGGCGGCGGATGAGTCGGCGAATGCTGCGTGCAGCACGCCTTGCCGCTGCCAGCGAGTCTCCCGTTTTCGGCACTTCCGCACGCTCAAAGACACGCACACCCAAATCAATCAGACGAATAGGATTTTCTTTATCATCAATTTCCACCGTCGCCCAACCGACGGAGGCAATGCCGATGTCGAGGCCGAGGATGTAATTCAGTGGATTGGGTTTAAAAGCAGTCATTTGTTTCTCCGCAATTTCATAAACAACAACAGCAA
Source organism: uncultured Neisseria sp. (assembly GCA_927911515.1). GTDB lineage: Bacteria > Pseudomonadota > Gammaproteobacteria > Burkholderiales > Neisseriaceae > Neisseria. The sequence goes on along the minus strand of CAKMQH010000081.1, from coordinate 6,591 downwards.
TATATCTGAAAAAAGCATTAACATGCAAATGAAATAGTTGACTTCGGTTATTGTACCCGCTAGAATCTGCGGCATATTGTTGCACTGCGAAATGAGAAACGTTGCTACAATAAGGCCGTCTGAAAAGATGTGCCGCAACGCTCTGCCCCTTAAGGCTTTAGTCTTAAGGGGCATCGTTTTATGGCTGTCTAACTAAAATCTGATGTTGTCGGGGATGAGGAGGGATTTAAAAGTATTTGGGTTGGCGTTGTTGTGAGAGAGCACTCAAACCGTTGTGTTTGGGAATAGAGATATCTGTTTTGGGGATAGCATGAACAAGTGTAAGAGGTCGTCTTGAAAACTGTTTTCTGTTTTTCAGACGACCTCTTCGTTTTATAACGGATACGCCGACGGCGCGGGCGATTGCCAGGCCTTCTTCTGCGCTCATGTAGACGGGGTTTTCGGGGCGGTCGCTGCGGACGATGTCGCCCTGTCGGAACATCGCCAGTTCGTCCACTGCCAATTGCGACCAGGTTTCGTCTCGGGTCAGCGGTAATGTGGCGATGACGGCGACTTTGTCGTTCGGAGTGGTGACTTCGGAAAATCGACCATTACGTCGTCGTCTAAAAGCCGTGCTTTGCCGAACGGGGCTTTGCGCACGATGTAGTGCAATAGCGTGCTGGCGTGGGCAAACAGGTTGTCGCCGTTGGACATGACGAAGTTGAACAGGCCGAAGCGGCGGATTTCGTGGGTCAGGGCGGCGAGGGCATCGAATAGGGTGTCCGGATCGGGTTTGGTGGCGAAGCGGCTGCGCAGGCGATTGAGGATGTAGCAGAAGGCGCGTTCGGAATCGGTGGTGCCGACGGCATGGTAATACTCGCCTTGCTCGGGGTAGAAATCCATCAAATGTCCGTTGTGTGCAAACAGCCAGTATTCGCCCCACATTTCGCGCATGAAGGGATGGGTGTTCGCCAGCGAGGTTTGTCCTTGTGAGGCTTTGCGGATGTGGGCGATGACGTTTTCGGATTTGATTTGGTAGGCACGGACGAGGTCGGCGACGGGGGAATCGGCGCTGGCTTGTCGTCGTGAAACAGGCGTACGCCTTTGCCTTCGAAGAAGCCGATGCCGAAACCGTCGGCGTGGTGGTCGGTGATGCCGCCGCGACGGCGGAAGCCTTCAAAGGAAAAGACGATGTCTGTGGGGGTGTTGGCAGTTCATGCCGAGCAGTTGGCACATGATGTTGACCTTTGTTATTTTGGTGTGGGGGTAGGGGCAAAACAGGGGTAAATCGGCGCAATGTAGTAAGTGTTTTGCGTGATAGATGGGATTATGGTCTATCGGAAGGGGTGTTTCAATAGGAAGGGGAGGGATATTGGGGGTAAATTCGGTGTGATTGTCTTTTGCTGCGTCTGATGGTGTGAAAAGGTCGTCTGAAAACCGTATGAGCTTTTCAGACGACCTTTCGATATTTTGCTTTGATGCTTACAAGGTGCCGTAAGAGTGCAGACCGCTCAGGAACATGTTGACGCCGATGAAGGCGAAGGCGGTAACAAAGAGTCCGATCACTGCCCACCATGCGAGGATTTTGCCGCGCCAGCCTGCGACAAGGCGCAGGTGCAGCCAGACGGCGTAGTTGAGCCAGACGATGAATGCCCAAGTTTCTTTCGGGTCCCAGCTCCAGTAGCGTCCCCATGCGTCGGCAGCCCACAGTGCGCCGAGGATGGTGGCGATGGTGAAGAACAGAAAGCCGACGGCGATGGCTTTATACATGACTTCTTCGATGACTTGCGAATGCGGTAGCCATGATTTTTTGCCGGCGTTTTCGTTTTTCAATGCCCAAAGTTCGGCGATGCCGAGCATGGCGGCGATACAGAATGCGCCGTAGCCGATGAAGTTGGCGGGGACGTGGATTTTCATCCACCATGATTGCAGGGCGGGAATCAGGGGTTGGATGGTGTGTGCTTCGCGGGAAAAGCTGTACCAAAGGACGAAGCCGACAACGATCGCCATGAAGCTGAAGACAAAACCGCCGAGTTTTTGTACGGCGAAACGGGCTTCGTAGTAGAGGTACATCAGGGCGGTGATGACGAGGAAGAGGATGAAGACTTCGTAGAGGTTGGAAACGGGGATGTGTCCTGCGTCAGGGCGCAGGAGGTAGCTTTCGTGCCAGCGCACTAGAAGTCCGGTAAAGCCTGCGACGGCAGACACCCAGGCGAATACGGAACCCATACCGAGCAGGGTGTTGGTGGCGACGTTTTTGCGTTGTGCCAGTACGGCGCCGGTGATGTAGGCGAAGAGTGCGAAGAAGACGAAGGCGCATTGCCACATAATCGCGGACTGGCTGCTGAGGAAGTATTTGAGCAGGAAGTCGTCGGCGTGTTTGATTTCGCCATCGTAGAGCATGACTGCGCCGTATGCGAGGACGGCACACAAGGGGGCAAACCAACGCATGGGTTTGAAAAACCAGCCTAAAAAGACGGTAATGCCCGCGCTTGCCCACAAAATCACCATTTCGTAGATGTCCATGGTGTGCTGGATGCGGGTTTGGGCGAAGAATGCGCCGGCTGCGGTCAAGAGGGCGAATATGCAGTCGACCGTATTTAGGGACTTGAGGAACGATTTGTGCGTCAGCAGCTCGTGTTCGGGTAGGGGGTTATGGTTATGCGTCATGGTTCAAATCTTTCGCCAGTCGTTGCAGGCTTTGTGTATGTTGCGGAAACTCTTTTTGCAGGTCGCGCTCGTTGCGGCTGGAAGACATGGCAAAGCGGATGCGGTCGTCTGAAAACAAAACCCACGCGCGTTTCTCGCGGATGTAGAACATAAATATCGTGCCGAGAACCAGCAAAACAGAGCCTAAATAGACTAAAAATGCACCGGGCGAACGGGTCATTTGCAAGCCGGAAGAGCGGACTTCTTCAAAGCCGTCCAGTTGCAGGAGCATAGGTGCGGGATATTCGGTCAGGCCGGTGTAGGCGTCCATACTGTGCAGCAGGAAGCGGTTGCGCGCTTCGTCTTGAGGCCACTCGGTCAGCTTGTATTTTTGGATGGTTTCTTCCAATACGGCGTTCATAACGCCGAACAGCATTTCGTAAAAATATCCCTGCATTTTTTCCTGTTGCTCTTTGGGGATGTTTTTAGTAATAAATTCGTCCAACGCCAAATAGCCGCCTTTCGCAAAAATGCCCAAGGTATTTTCGGCGGCAAGGGTAAATTGCTCGCGGATGTTTTCGGGCGCGTTCAAGGTCGCGTTTTGGATGACGGTTTTGCGTGCGGTTTCGTCTTTCAAGAGTTCGCGCATCGCCATGAAGGTATCGGGTTTGAAAGTCTTATCGGCAGGAATGCGCAGCCAACGGTATTGCTGTTCCAGACCTGTGCGCGTACCGGTGATGAAGAAATAATCCTGTTCTTGTTTAACAGGCAGCATGTAGTTTTTATATTCCACAGCCTGACCCGCTTTGTCGCGGATTCGGTAAACCACGGACGGGCCGATGTTGGTGTATTTTTTGTTCTCTTGGGACACGGCGCGCACGTCGTTAATCGCTGATTGCAGGGTTTGCTCTTTTTCAGACGACTTGCTCGTGTCTTCCACGTTCATGGACGTGAATTGGTCAAACTCCAGTTTGTAGGACGTATTGCCGATGTCGAGCGGGAAATCGCGCATAGATGTCGCCCTGAGCGTAACCGGCTCGCGGCTTGGGTTGCCCAAATTCCAGGCTTTGAACTTCAAATCGGAGCCGCCGTCGGCAAAGCTCGCTTGATAGATGGTGATGCCGTGCAGCGTCAGCGGATGGTTGACGCGGATGGTGTGTTCGGATTTTTTGCCGCTTTCCTTGTCGGTAATTTCCAAATCGCTGGCAAAATCACGCGGCATCCCGGTATTGTAAAAGTCGATGTGGAATTTCTTCAGCTTCACTTCAAACGGCAAATCCTGAACCAGCATCCCGTTGTCGGCATTGAGGAAGACCACGTCCGCGCTTTGCCCTTCGGTAATGTTTACATTTCCGCGGAACGACAGGTTTGACGTACCCAAGACGCTTTCAGGCTTGAAGTCTTTGGCATAGACGGAGTGGTTGTCCGGTACGATGCGTCCGGTGAGCATGCCGATTTTCAGCAGCAGGTTGCTGTCTATCAAGCCGCCCAAACAAATCACAATCAGCGCGGCATGGGCAAAAATATAGCCCCACTTGTTCATCGCCCCTTTTTTGGCGGCAACCAAAATCGATCCGTCTTCACGCGTTACGGTTTTGCAGCTGAAGCCTTGTACTTCAAGATAACGCTGGGCGATTTCAGACGACATCTTGCCTTCCAAAACGGTCGAATGACGCATCGCAGCCAATGATTTTTCTTTGGCGTTTTCACGGAATGATTTGATTTCACGAAGGAAAGGCGGAACATTGCGAATCAGGCACAAGCTGGTCGATATCACCAAAAACATCATGATGACCACAAACCAAGCGGATGCATAGACATCGTACAAGCCTAAAAAGTTGAAAATCTGCGCCCAAAACGGACCGAATTTCACGACATAATTGACCTGCGGCTGGTTTTGCTGCAACACCGTCCCGATAACCGAAGCGACGCCCAAAAGGCTGAGCAGGGCAACGGCAAAACGCATGGAGCTTAAAAAAGCAAACCAAGGTTTGTGGATAAGAGGGACGGATGAAGAGGATTTGCTCATAGCGGTTTGATTCTATAAGGAATACAAAGACTGTCAGGGTTCGGAAGAACCCAAACATTGGAAACGGCGCGGACAGGTGGATATGATGGAGTAAAAAGCCCAGAGCCGCCATTTGAAAAAACTTATTGCCTTAAGAGCGGCAGCTACCATCGCACAAGGTCGTCTGAAAACAACCAAGCCCAGAAGAGCAGGAGTTTTCAGACGACCTCATATTCCCGTTCGCTGCAAAAGCGGGCAAACAGTACAAATCCGGCAGAAATCAATGCAGACCTTGGATAAAGTTGGCAACTGAATTCAACTCTTCTTCGGTCATGCGTTTGGCGATGTCTTCCATAATCGCATTTTTGCGTTGTCCGGTTTTATACGCCTTCATTTGATCGACCACATAAGCCATATGTTGGCCGCCTAAGCGCGGATAAGCAACGATTTCAGTGCCGCCGCCCGGAATACCTGCGCCGCTAGGACCGTGGCAGGACATACAAGCGGGGATCTTTTTATCCACCAAACCGCCACGGTAGATTTTGCCGCCCAAAACAGGATCATTTTGTTTAGGGTTGGCTTCACCGGGTTTAGGTTGCTGTTTGGCATAGAATGCGGACACATTCAGGATGTCTTGTTCGGACAGGTTCATCACCATAGGTTTCATCACAGCGGCAGAACCGTGTGTACGTTTACCTTCTTTAATGTCCAAGGTTTGACGGTAGATATAGCCAGTATGTTGTGCGGCAAGCTTAGGATATGCAGCAATACCGCTGTTACCGTCTGCCGCATGACATGCCGCACAAATGGTAGTAGCTACTTCTTTGCCTTTTGCAATATCCGCTTTCGGGGCAGCGACAGCCGCACCGGCAGCCAAAACCAAGGCCGCTAAAGTCAATCGTTTCATGGAGTGCTCCTGATTACAGCATTGCATACCGCGACAATGCCTTTTTTATACTCAAAACGCCGGATAAATTTTACCCGATAAAAACCGATAATTCTATAAACGTGCTATTCTATACTAGATTTACATTAAATTACTACCATGTTTCGCAACATGGACACGGCAAATTCTGCCACTCCATCCTAGGAAACAAGGAAATACGGATGAACCTCTTTCAGAACGCCAAATTCTTCACCACCGTCAACCATCTCAAAGACCTGCCCGACACGCCCGCAGAAATCGCATTTGTCGGACGAAGCAATGCAGGCAAATCCAGCGCGATTAATACCCTGACCAATCATGTCCGGCTCGCCTATGTTTCTAAAACGCCGGGACGAACCCAACACATCAATTTCTTCGAATTGAGCAACGGCAGCTTCATGGTCGATTTGCCGGGTTACGGTTATGCGCAAGTTCCCGAAGCCATCCGTACGCATTGGGTCAAACTATTGGGCGACTATCTTCAACAACGACGCCAACTCATTGGCTTGGTGTTGATTATGGATGCGCGCCACCCGTTAAAAGAGCTGGATTTGCGTATGCTGGACTTTTTCCACATTACCGGCCGTCCTGTACATATTTTGTTGTCGAAAGCCGACAAACTGTCGAAAAACGATCAAATCAAAACTTTAGGCGCAGTCAAAAAATCGCTCAAACCCTATATGACCCGTCAGCGCATCAGCGTGCAGCTGTTCTCCAGCCTTAAAAAGCAAGGCATAGAAGAAGTCAATCAAGTTGTCGGAGAATGGTTTGCTACGCATCAAGAAGAAATGGACAACTTGAATATCGGAAATCCGGAAAATTCCGAGTCATTGTAATCGGTCGTAGTATAGTCTGCATTGACGGGACGCAAATCCGTTTATTGTCTTGCAGAGGGAGAGAACAAAATCGTCTTGCTGCTGTGTATGTTGCTTTAAAATAGATAAACCCGAAAAGGTCGTCTGAAAATGTTGGATCATATTTCAGACGACCTTGTTGTTTTTATAGTGGATTAACTTTAAATCAGGACAAG
>CAKMQH010000080.1 GCA_927911515.1 uncultured Neisseria sp. | reverse complement strand
CCGCACTGACCTGCTCGCCCCGACTGAGGCCAGAGTGTAAAGGACGACTACGCCGACCAAACCACAATGCCCCAAATGAGGAAGTTTTTGAGCGATTTCATTGTTTAATCCTTAAAATACAAGAGGGAGAAATGTTCGGGTTCTTATTGTTGCGGGGGGATAAACTACATCCCGAAGCATTTGTGGAGGAAAAAATGAAGCGATGATGGTGCGGAACCCTGGCTTGCAATAATTAATAAACGGAGAAACTAAAACGCCAAAATGTTAACTATTATCAAGCTTAGCGTAAGGTTAACACAATCCGATAACGTGCGGGCTAGATTTAACTCAAACAATCGTCATTCATTACGATATTACCGCCGATTTTTTGACAAATTCTTTACACAATATCCGGACAAAGAGAAAAGGTCTCTGAAAACTGAATTTTGGGTTTTCAGACGACCTTTTGTAGGGAAAGCGAAAGCTTAAGGAGTAGTTTGCCGGCTTACTGTCGGTTGCGTTGTTTTTCGTTGGCATGCTGCTTAAGGGTGGCGCACATGCCGGCAGTGTTGCTGCCTTTCATCAGCATGGCAGGTTCTCCGTTGATGGTGTAGCCTTCGCTGCCGTTGTCGGTAATGACAGTTTTGTTGTCATCCAATTGCAGACTGTTCGGCGTTTTCTGCCAGCTGCCGTTTTTGACTTCGTTGTTTAAAACCATGCAATATTTGCCATTGTTCAGTATGCCGATCATCTGCGAATCCATGGTCATGTAAACGCCGGGAGGCGGGGTTTTCGCAAAGGCCGGTGCGGACAGCATCAGCGCGGCGGTGGTCAGAAGTCGGAGTGCGATTTTCATTAAAAACCTTTTATGCTCAATCAATTAAATTATACGTTACCGCGCTTCGGGTCGTTCGGACGCAGTTGGGCGGCGAGTTTGTCGAGGATGCCGTTGACGAATTTGTGTCCGTCGGTGCCGCCGAAGGTTTTGGTCACTTCGATGGCTTCGTTGATGATGACGGGGTAGGGGGTCTCGGGCATCGCGCTTAATTCGTGGCATGCCATCAACAGGACGGCGCGTTCGATGGGGCTGAGGTCTTTTTCGTCGCGGTCGAGCAGGGGGGCGGATTTGTTGGATGTATTCGGCGGCGTGGGTGTGCGTGCCGAAGAAGAGTTTGTTGAACAGCTCTTCGTCTGCTTTGGCGAAGTCGGGCTGGTCTTGGATGTTTTTAGCGATTTCCGGGGCGGCGGTGTTGTTGATGCCGGCTTGGTAGAGGGCTTGTACGGCTAACTCGCGGGCGCGGCGGCGTGGGGTTTTCATGGGGATTCCTTCGTTGGCGGCACGGTGGTGCGGTAATGAATGTTTCAGACGACCTCTGTCGGATGACGGGTCGTCTGAAAACGGTTTGTCCGGCGGACGGGGCGAAACCGAGATGCTGCAAAGCTATGGGTTTCGCGTTCGGGCTTATTCTTCTTCGTCGTCAAACTGCTCTTCAATCAGGCGGTTGACGAGGTTGGCGCACTCGACGGCGACTTTGGCGGCGTCGGCGGCTTTTTCTTCAATGCGCGCGACGGCTTGTTCGTCGTTTTCGGTGGTCAGGATGGCATTGGCGATGGGGATGTTGTAGTCGAGTCCGACACGGGTTACGCCTGAACCGGATTCATTGGAAACGAGTTCGAATGGTAGGTTTCGCCGCGGATGACGACGCCGATGGCAATCAGCGCATCGTATTGCTCAGAGGCTGCCATGTTTGCAGGACGAGCGGCACTTCGAGCGCGCCGGGTACGGTGGCGATGGTGATGTTGTTGTCGGCTACGCCCAATTCTTGCAGGGTGCGGCAGCAGACTTTGAGCATTTCGCTGCCGATTTCGTTGGTAAAGCGGGCTTGTACGATGCCGATGCGCAGGTGTGCGCCGTCGAGGTTCGGGGCGATGATGTTCATGGTGTTTCCTTGTATTTTGAGCGGTAAACGGGTTTTCAGACGACATTTGGCTTTTCTGAAAACGATATTTGGGGATTTATTCCTGCGGCTGCCAGTCGGCAACGGCTTGAAACTCGCCGTCTTCGCCTATTTCCCATGCGCTGCCTTCGGGTTGGGTTATGAGCGCGGCGATGGCGGGGTTGGACTGGGTAATTTCGGAAAGGCTGACGACGCTGAAATTGTCAGGATCGTCGGTGTATTCGTCGGTTTCGTCGCCGCTGAAGAAACGCCAGCCGCTGTCGTTTTCGAAAACGGGGGCTTCGCGGTAGAGGAAGCCGACGGGTTCGCCTTGTTTGGCTACCGTATTGGTGACGATGCAGCGGTCGAGTGCGGCTGAGAGGGCTTGGGCAAATTTATTCATTGCGGTGTGTGCATGCCGTAAAAATTGTGCGGATTTTATCATGATTAGGGCAGCCTCTGCACCGTGTATCTTTATATTTGCCGCTTATGGTTTGATGGTACAATGCTGGTCGTCTGAAACGGGCTGAACTGTATTTCAGACGACTGTTGCAGCCCTAAAGTGTTTCCGTATTTGCATGAAGTGCCGAAACGCATTCGGGTTGGTTTGGGAAGCCGGATTTTCGCGGCCTCCCGCCCGATACGCCGAAGCAAGAAGAAAGACAAACGTCCTCATGAAAACAGATGTGTTAAAACAGCAGGCGCATGCCGCCATTCAGAATAAACTGGGTTACCATTTCAAAGATACCGCGCTTTTGCAGCAGGCGCTGACCCACCGCAGCTACCATGCGAAAAACAACGAACGTTTCGAGTTCGTCGGCGATTCGATTTTGAACTACACCGTCGCCAAAATGTTGTTTGACGCGTTCCCCAAGCTGACCGAAGGCGAGTTGTCGCGTTTGCGCGCGAGCTTGGTCAATGAAGGCGTGTTGGCGGAAATCGCTTTGGAAATGAATGTCGGCGACGGGCTTTATTTGGGCGCGGGCGAGTTGAAAAGCGGCGGATTCAGACGACCCTCCATCCTTGCCGATGCTATGGAAGCGATGTTTGCCGCCGTCAGCTTTGATGCGGATTTCACCGAGGCGGAGAAAGTGGTGCGGCACTTGTTCGCCGAACGCGTCAAACGTGCCGATTTCAAAACGCAGGGCAAAGACAATAAAACCGCCCTTCAAGAAGCCCTCCAAGCCCGCCGCCTTGCTCTGCCCAAATACCGCATCGAAGAACAAATCGGACATGCCAATGACAGTATGTTCTTGATTTCATGCGACTTAGGCGAACTGGGCTTTATCTGCAAAGCACAAGGCAGCAGCCGCAAAGTTGCCGAGCAGCAAGCCGCCAAAGAAGCGCTGCAATGGCTCGAGCAACATCATCCTTTGAAAAAAGCGAAAAAATAGCCGATTTATTTTTCAGACGACCTAGGGTCTGACGACATTCAATAGTTTCCGTGTCTTTTTATCCTCAAAGCGGCATCTCCCGTCTTGAATCTTTCGCTTTGTAAACAAAAATCCACTTGGAAAATTGAATCTCGACAGCCCTATGACAAGACGAAAAGGTCGTCTGAAACTTCAAACAGAAAGCCATCATGGACATCGAAACCTTCCTGCAAAACGAATCTAGCCATCCTGCCGACTACCGTTGCGGCTTTGTCGCCATTGTCGGCAGACCCAACGTCGGCAAATCCACGCTGATGAACCACCTTATCGGACAAAAAATCAGCATCACCAGTAAAAAAGCCCAAACCACGCGCAACCGCGTTACCGGTATTTATACCGACGACACCGCCCAATTCGTTTTCGTTGATACCCCCGGTTTCCAAACCAAACACCGCAACGCCCTAAACGACCGCCTCAATCAAAACGTAACCGAAGCGTTGAGCGGCGTCGATGCCGTCGTTTTCGTCGTCGAAGCCATGCGCTTTACCGATGCCGACCGTATCGTGATGAAACAGTTGCCGACAAACACGCCCGTCATCCTCGTTATCAACAAAATCGACAAAAACAAAGCGGGCAACAGCGGTTTGCAGGAATTTATCGACCAAATCAGCGCAGAATTCAAATTTGCAGGGCATGAAACCGTCAGCGCCAAACACGGATTGGGCATCGCCAACCTGCTCGCGCTCCTCAGACCTTACCTGCCGAAAGCGTGCCGATGTATCCGGAAGAAATGGTGACCGACCGTTCCAGCCGTTTCCTCGCCACCGAAATCGTGCGCGAAAAAACTGTTCCGCTACCTCGGCGAAGAGCTGCCCTACGCCATGAACGTGGAAATCGAACAATTCGAAGAAGAGGAAAACGGCCTCTATCGAATCTACATCGCCGTATTGGTCGATAAAGACAGCCAAAAAGCCATCCTGATCGGCAAAGGTGGGGAAAAACTGAAAAAATCTCTACCGAAGCCCGCCTCGATATGGAAAAACTGTTTGATACCAAAGTGTTTTTAAAAGTTTGGGTCAAAGTCAAATCAGGTTGGGCGGACGACGTGCGCTTCCTGAGGGAATTGGGTTTGTAGGTCGTCTGAAAATACAGACTATAGTGGATTAAATTTAAATCAGGACAAGGCGACGAAGCCGAAGACAGTACAGATATAGTGGATTAAAATTGCAATGATACGGCGTTGCCAACGCCCTTATGTACTACCCGTACACGGCGGGCGTGCCGCCTTGTCTCATTTTTATTTTAATCCACTATAGTACGGCAAGGCGAGGCAACGCTGTACTGGTTTAAAGTTAATCCACTATAAACGGACAAAAAGTCGTCTGAAAAATGAACTGGCCCCCAAATCTTGGACACTCATAAAAGCCTATTCAGGCACTCTGTGCAAGCTGGGTTCTGTATGCGACAGGACTCAGCTTTTTCAATTTCAAACTGCAACGCTCCCGGTTGTAGTAATCCGAGACCTTTGCAAAAAAGCCCTTCCTTCGACAGCCGGAACCCAAACACAGGTTTTCGGCTATTTCCCTCCCCCAATACCTCCTGATTTTACCCAAATACCCCCTTAATCCTCCCCAGATACCCCATAATCGGGCATCCGGGCCGCCTTTTAGGCGGCAACAGGCACACTTAGCCTGTTGGCCGCTTTCAACAGGTTCAAACATATCGCCTTCAGATGGCTTTGTGCACTTACTTTACACAGACCAAAATAGGCTGCCCAGGTATAGCGGAATTTACGGTGCAGCGTACCAAAGCTCTGTTCGACCACATAACGGGTCTTCGACAAATATCGGTTGCGTTTGGTTTGTGCTTCCGTCAGAGGGCGGTTGCGGTGGGCTTTGCGCAATGTCGTCTAACAACCGATGCTCTTTCAGATGTTGCCGGTTTTCCTTACTGTCATAGCCTTTGTCGGCATAGACGGTCGTACCTTCGGCAATGCCTTCCAACAAAGGCAACAGGTGGTTGCACTCATGTGTATTGGCCCCAAGCCGCCTAACGCTCCTCCAGCCCGGCCAAAATCGCACAATCCGGGCAGTCGTCTCCCGCGCAGGCATCGTGCCAGCGTTGCAGCTCGGCCACCATGCCCTGCAAGCGTTCGATTTTGGCTTCCAGCTCGGCGATGTGCCGCGCGGTGAGCGTTTTCACTTCGCGGCTGGTGCGCTGCGGGTTGTGTTGCAGGCTCAAAAGCTGCCCGATCTGCGGCAGCGAAAAGCCCACTTCCCGCGCATGGCGGATAAAGCGCAGCCGGGCAAGGTCGGCCTGTCCGTAGCGGCGGTAGCCCGCTTCGCTGCGCGCGGCCGGGGCGATTAGGCCGTGCTTTTCGTAGTCGCGGATTTGTTTGGCGGAAAGGCCGCTCTCGGCCGCGGCCTGGCTGATGTTCATCATGATGCTTGACCTTTACTTCGGGTGAAGCTTTATAGTGGCGGCACTTAGCGGGAAAGCAAGAGCAGACCCATCATTTCAGGCTACCTGAAAGCTTTGGCTGCAACGGGCTTTAAAACCTCAGCCTCATTCCAACAGAAAGGAAACCCTATGCAAACCATCACATTAAACATCGAAGGCATGACCTGCGGCGGCTGCGTGAAAAGCGTTACCAGCATCCTCGAAGGCGTAAACGGCGTGGACAAGGCTGAAGTGAGCCTGGAAAACAAGAACGCCGTCGTGGAATTCGACCCCGCCCAAACCAACCCCGCCGCGCTGATAGAAGCGGTGGAAGACGGCGGCTTTGATGCGGCTTTGTAAATCGAATCGCAACAAATCGACTGCAACACCCCAAAGGCTACCTGAAAACCCTGCTCCGCTTTTTTCAGGTAGCCCAACCACATTCAGAAGGAAGAAACCATGCAACAAAAAGTCCGTTTCCAAATCGAAGGCATGACCTGTCAGGCCTGCGCTTCGCGCATTGAAAAAGTGTTGAACAAAAAAGACTTTGTCGAATCGGCTGGGGTGAACTTCGCCAGCGAGGAGGCGCAGGTGGTGTTTGACGACAGCCAAACCTCCGCCGCCGACATCGCCAAAATCATCGAGAAAACCGGCTATGGCGCGAAGGAGAAGACGGAAGACACGCTGCCGCAACCCGAAGAAACCGCGCATGTAAGCTGGCGGCTGTGGCTGCTGTTCGCCATCAACGTCCCGTTCCTTATCGGTATGGCGGGGATGATGATCGGCAGACACGATTGGATGATTCCGCCGTTGTGGCAGTTCGCATTGGCGAGTGTGGTGCAGCTTTGGCTGGCAATCCCGTTTTACAAAAGCGCGTGGGCGAGTATAAAGGGCGGACTGGCGAATATGGACGTGCTCGTTACCATCGGCACGGTCTCGATTTACCTGTATTCCGTCTATATGCTGTTTTTCAGCCCGCACGCGGCACACGGCATGGTGCATGTGTATTTTGAAGCGGGCGTGATGGTGATTGGGTTTGTGTCGCTGGGTAAGTTTTTGGAACACCGCACCAAAAAATCCAGCCTGAACAGCTTGGGCTTGCTGCTGAACTCACGCCGACTCAAGTCAACGTGCAACGCGATGGCGAATGGAAACAAC
>CAKMQH010000079.1 GCA_927911515.1 uncultured Neisseria sp. | reverse complement strand
GACCTTTTTAGCAGAAAACAAAGCTTAAAGTCGAAAATCAACCATTCTTCTGCTAAAAAGGTCGTCTGAAACTTGAAAAATCAAGTTTCAGACGACCTTTTGTTATCCCTCTGGCAGGCGTGATAAAAATAATTCCATTTGGGCTTAAACAAGAGAATGGCGTATCGCTTTAAAGTCCGCTCCCCTATTTGCCGTACAATATCCCCATCTCCTCAGCCTTCGGATTGTTGTAAACAAAAGACAGCCCCTTTCCATCTTTACAATTGATTGAAGCCAATACCTCCAACAACTTCACACTGCTCCGACCACACCCCCTACCCATTGCCAATTACACCTAGTTCTCTTCCAAATCAAAACCGATTTATCTTATTGTTTATATTTAAATTTTACAACGCACCCAAATATTCGCCCTACAACCTGACGTCCCCATCACAAAATATCAAAATAAAATATAACTCACTGTATTTATTCTATTTCCCACGATTGCAAATAACTAACGATATTCTCGTCATATTATTAACAATAAATTACAGAAAACAGTATAATAACCATCCCAGTCCGTTTTCCGATCTCACCTTATGACCGCAGTACCCGACTCTTCCCGTACGCTCTCTGTCAAGCCGGCAAACAGAATGACCGCCGACACAGTCAGCCCTGCACTGCTGCCCCAACAGACAGCAGGCAATCGGTACGCCGGTACTGCCTATCAAGTCAACAAAATCACCTACGCCTCCGGTCTGACGCGCTTAACCCCGCCCAAGCCGCAACCCAAACCTGTCGAGTTGACACCCGAGAAAGAATTCTCGCTATTGCAAAGCCGCGAACAGCAAGGCATCCCGACCGCACACCACCTATCCGCATATGCCCGCTTGGGCGAAGCAGGAATGCTGGAAGCGCAGCACATTCTGATGCGCTTTTACCAAGAGCGAAACGAATCCCAAATGCGCTACTGGGCGCAGCTTGCCTCAGCACAAAATTCCGCCGAAGCCCAATACTGCCTTGCCTACCGCCACAGCCTGAAGCCTGATTTTGAAAGCGCGATCAAGTTATACCGACAAGCGGCGGAACAAGGCTTTACCCCCGCACATTGGCAATTGGGGAAAATGTACTACCGCGGTATCGGCGTAAAAGCCAACGCCACACAGGCCGAAATCCATTTACGGCAGGCAGCGGATGCAGGGTTTATCGCCGCACAAGTCATGTTGGGCGACTTGCTTGCCGCGCAAAATCAGACGGAATCCATGATTTGGTATCGGAAAGCTGCCACGAAAGGCAGTGGAGACGCTGCGGCTGCCTTGGCACAACACAGTCTGACAGGCAAACTGATCGGACGCGACCCGCTCCAAGCCATGCGCCACACCCGTTTTGCCGCAGACCGCCGCCATCCGGAAGCCCTGCGCATTATGGGCGACCTCTACCGCTACGGACTCGGCGTCAAAGCCGACCCGCACGCAGCGCACGACTATTATCACCGTGCCGCCACACTCGGCAGCGCCACCGCCATCCAAAAACTACTCAGTGATGCCGCGCTGCACAATCCCCAGCAGTATGAACAAATCAGGGAAGCTGCACTACTCTTCCAAAAAACGGAACAAACCTTCCGCGATGCCGAAGCATGCCATTACGGCATAGGGACAGCAGTGGATTACGACCGCGCCAGAAAACTGTATTTGGAAGCCGCCGAATTCCATCACAAAAATGCCGCCGCCGCATTGGGCAAATTGTATTATTACGGACAAGGCGTTGAGACCGATTTCCAATCTGCCGCCCATTGGTTTGAAATCGCGGCGGAACAAGGCCATACCGAAGCGCAATACTATTTGGCACGACTCTATTACCATGGGCAAGGCGTCTCCAGCCACATCCCTACCGCCTGCCGCTGGCTGCAGGCAGCCATCAGCGGCTGCTATGGAAATCCCGATGCCTTGCGTCCCCTACTGGCAAAATGGCAGAAAGAAGCAAGCCTTTAAACCCGACGGCATCCCGCTATAAAATCCAAGCTGATAAAACAAATGGCTCTAGACCAACAGAAATACTCTGTTAGACTAGAGCCAATCGTTTTCAGACGACCTCTCCCAAACAAACCGCATCAAGCAAGCAAAGCCATCAGCCTTGATGCACCAACCATCCGAGGAAACCCCATGCGCGCCGTTATTCAAAAAGTAAGCCATGCCCAAGTTGACGTCCTGAGCGAAGGACATCGCGAAACCAGCGGTAAAATCGACCATGGTTTCCTGATTCTTTTAGGCATTACACACGATGACAACGAAACCGATGCCACCTATATCGCCGATAAAATAGCCAATTTGCGCATTTTTGAAGATGAAGCCGGAAAATTAAATCTGTCGCTTAAAGACACGGGCGGCTCCGTCTTGATCGTTTCACAGTTCACCCTCTACGCTGATGCGCGCAGCGGCCGCCGTCCCTCTTTTTCCGCAGCCGCCCCCGCCCAACAGGCAGAATCCCTTTATCAGCGCACCGCAGAATTATTACGCACCCACGGTCTGTCGGTAGAAACCGGCCGCTTCCAAACCCATATGCAAGTTTCACTCTGCAACGACGGCCCCGTTACCCTGCTGCTGGATTCCAAAAAGCTGTTTTAAAACAAACTTGATGACCAGCACGGTTGACCAATATTCTGATAAGACAGCGAAGTCTTAGCGCAAAAAAAAATGACTTTGAGGTCGTCTGAAAAGCTTATTCGCGGTTGCGCGCGTGCCAGAAGTAACGCCACACGAAGCAGGGGAAGGCGAATATCAGGTAGAGGCAGACTACGGTAGCGTAAAACTCCCAGTCTTGTTGGTGTACCGCGCCGGCGCGGGATTCGAGGATGTAGGCGAGGATAGCAGTCAGGATGAAGCCTGCCGCCAATTCGACGAGGTGATGCCCGAAATGTTTGCGCTTGAGCGGAATCACGCCGAAAAACTTGGTGGTCACGAAGGGGGCATTGGCGAAGATGAGTGCCAATACCAAAAGGATGTACATGGATGCGGTCATGATGTATGTGTCTTTCTGTTTTCAGACGACCTCTTTGCTTCAAAGGGTCGTCTGAAAAATAATGTTGGGACGGCGTATCTTAACAAAAACGGCAGCCTCTGACACGGCTGCCGTTTCGGTTCATCGCCTTACAAAGTGTTTTCCAAAGCCCTTGCGCACCAGTCAATCATCGTTTGCGGCATAACGCCCCACAAAACCAGCAAGAACGCGTTGACGCTTAGGAAGAATTTGGCGGCATAGTTGCTGCCGACGGGCTGGTCATGGGTGGGTTCGTCGAAATACATGACTTTAACCACACGCAGGTAGTAGAACGCGCCGATTAAGGACATAACGACAGCGAAGACTGACAACCAAACGTGATGGAATTTCAGCAATACCATGATGACACCGAATTTGGCATAGAAGCCCATCAGCGGCGGAATGCCTGCCATAGAGAACATAACCAGCAGCATCAGGAAGGCAAACCAAGCATGGCGTTGGTTCAAACCTGCCAAATCTTTGATTTCTTCACACTCGATATCGTCGTTGGACAATACCATCAATATGCCGAAGCCCGCAGCCGCCATCAACGCATAAGTAATGGCGTAATACAGACCTGCGGTAGCACCGATTGAGCCTGCCATAAACGCCAGCAGGATAAAGCCCATGTGCGACACGGTCGAATAAGCAAGCATACGTTTGATATTGGTCTGCATAATCGCGGCAAGATTACCGACCACAAGCGATGCGACGGCAAGCACGGCAAACATAGGCACCCAGTATTGATGCACTTCGCCAAAACCGGTCAGCAAAATACGGAAGGCAAACATCACAGCGGCAATTTTAGGCGCTGTACCGATAAACGCGGCAACAGATGTCGGCGCGCCGTGATACACGTCGGGCACCCACATATGAAAGGGCACCGCGCCCAGTTTAAACGCCACCGCCACGACGATAAACACCAGCCCCAGTTTCAACAGCCATTCGTTGGCAATCTCGCTATAAGACGATGCCAAAACAGTGGCGAAGTCGAGCGAATGCGTCGCGCCGTACACCATCGAAATACCGTAGAGCAACAGACCGGAAGCTAGCGCGCCCAAGACGAAATATTTGAGCGCGGCTTCGGCGGAGCGGCCGGAATCGCGGCGCAGGGCAATCATGGCGTAAAGCGACAACGATAAAAGTTCCAAACCGATATAGGCGGTCAGGAAATGCGCCGCACTCACCATCACACTCATGCCTAACAGGGCAAACAGCGACAAGGTGTAAAACTCGCCTTTAAAAATACCGCGCGCCTGATTGTAGGGCTTGCTGTAAATAAACAGCCCGAAGGTCAATCCGTACAACACCAGCTTGGACAGGCGCGACATACCGTCGGCGATATACATCCCGTGAAACGCCAACACACTGCCCTGCTCCCACACTGCAAGCTGCGTAACCGCCACAATAAGGACAGTACCCAAGCTCATCAGATGGGTCAGATAGCGGTTTTCATCGCTAATCCACAAATCTGCCAGCAATACGGCAATCAGCAGCGCAAACAGTACGATTTCGGGCATGGCAGGCATTAAGTTCAAATCAATCAAGTTCATTCGCACACCTCAAATCTTGCTTTGCGCCACATGGGCAATCAAATCGTTTGCCGCCTGATGCACCACTTCGATAAATGCCTGCGGATACAGGCCCATACCCAATACCGCAACCGCCAAAATCGCCAGAATCGCAAATTCGCGGCAGTTGATGTCTTTCATATCGGCAACGTGCGGATTGCCGACCGCGCCGAAAATCACGCGCTTATACATCCACAGCGTGTAAGACGCACCATAAATCAGCGTCAGCGCCGCCAGCGCGCCTACCCAGAAATTCACTTTGACCGCGCCCATAATCACCATAAACTCGCCCACGAAGCCCGAAGTCGCCGGCAGACCCGCGTTTGCCATCGCAAACAGCATCATAAACGCCGCAAACTTGGGCATCACGTTCACCACGCCGCCGTAATCGGCGATATTGCGCGTGTGCAGGCGGTCGTACATCACGCCGATGCAGAAGAACATGGCGGCGGAAACGAAACCGTGCGAAATCATCTGCATAATCGCGCCTTTCAACGCCCACGGCTGCAACTGCACCTGATTG
>CAKMQH010000078.1 GCA_927911515.1 uncultured Neisseria sp. | reverse complement strand
GAGGTCAGATACATCACCGCCACGCCGAAGCCCTGCAATACCAAGCCGTATTCGCGCTTGCGGCTTTGCAGCTTCCAGCCGCCGATGACCGCCGCCAGACCCACGCCGGCAACAGTCAGGTAACGCATTTCCACCGGCACATGAATCCGCTCGGAGGCATAGCGCAAGAGGAATGCCAAGCCGAGGAACAGCACCACGATACCGGTTTTCAGCAGCGGATTGCCGCGCAGGAACCAAGCGACAATGGGGTTTTCGGAGAATTTGAAATCGAAACCTTCTTCCTTATGGATAACGGTTTCACTAGATTTTGCGTCTGCATGTTCAGATATATTTTCAGACGACGTCAGCAGGACAGGCGCGTCTTGTTTGCGTTCGTCTTCTTGAATAGCGGAAACTTGGGCAGGCGTTTCGACGCTGTCTGCGTACAGGGCAGGTTCGGGCTGCACGGAAGGTTCAGCGGAAACAGGGGGGACAGGTGTAGAAAAAGAGGGAGCGGCAACCGGCTCAATGTGCGGCTCGACAGGCGCATTGTCCGCAGTTGCAACAGGTTCAACCTTCTCATGAAGCGGCGCAGGGGTCGTCTGAATATCGTCGGCATGTTCGGACAAAACAGCGCGCAGTTTCCTAGCCTGCCCGACTTCTGCTTTATCATGAACGGTTTCGTGTTCCAAAGCCGTCAAACGCAGCTTCAGCAATTCGATTTCTTTTTCCAGGTTTTGCAGTTTCGCATCATGTTCTTCCTGACGCGGTTTGCCGAGTTCCCGCGCAAACAACCATAAAATAGAGCCGAAAATGACGCCGACGGTCATTTCGTCAAGAAAATAGCCAATGAGGATGGGGATGAGTAGGCAGAAATACTGCATAAAACACCTGTCCGATAACGGTAAAAATATGCCAATTGTAGCATCCTTGTCATGAGAAGGATGTATAGAAGGCGTAACGGTAAGAAAAGGTGTTGTGCGGTAAGCGACATTGTATTTGCAGAATTAATTCACGGTACAAGGTCGTCTGAAAAGCGAAATTGGATTTCAGACGACCTAGTCGATGGGTTTCGTCCTGCTGTTTATCATGAATATAGGCTTTACATCGTGAAACCGGGTACAAGTCCTGTGAACTTGCCATGCTTGATACGGACTATTTATTATAGGTGTTAGCTTAGATAGGGTACGGTTTGTCTAGCCACCAAGTCTCAAGGCTTTTTTGATACCCATATTTTTCGAAAGAAAATCTAATGCCTCATTTTCGGATTTTCAACCAATTTGTTCCACTCTCCCCGTGGGAGAGGGTTAGGGAGAGGGTCAGTAAGCCGCAGGCTTACATTCAGGTTCCTAGGTTTCGCAAAAAAATCTTCTGAAAGGTTGTCCCGTTAAAAGGCTGCACACTCCGAAAACGAGCGAAGCAAATTTTGCCAAAACGGAACGCTAAAACCTTTTCAAAAAGGAAAATACGATGAAATTCAATCAAATCCATTTATTGTGTATTGCCGCAGTTTTAGCTATCGCCGCCTGTAAAAACACAGAAGTTCCGTTAAACAGTCAGGTTGAATTGCCCGAAACATTTACGCAGGATATGGCGGCGAAGGGCGATGCGGACATCGGGGCATGGTGGCAGCAGTGGAACGATCCGGTGTTAAGCGGATTAATCGCGCAAGGTTTGGCGCAGGGGCATGATGTGAAAATCGCTGTCAACCGTCTGAACGAAGCCCGTGCCGTAGCAGGAATGGCGCGTGCCGATTTGGGTCCGACCGTCGGACTGAGCGGCAAGGCGATGGCGAATTACAGCCAAATGGATAACCCGCTCAACAACAATGCCAGGGCGTTGCTCTCGCGTTATCCGCAGAGTGCGTCCTTAAACGACGATACCATCGATTCTCAAAGTACCACCTTGTACGGCGGGCTGACCGCTTCGTGGGAGCCGGATATTTTCGGCAAGAAACGCAGCGATGCCGATGCCGCCCGTTATGCCGCGCTCGGACAACAAGAGTTGGCGTATGGCGCGCAAATGCTGGTGGCGGGCGATATTGCCGACAATTATTTCAAAGCGCGTGCGGCACAAGGTCGTCTGAAAACCGCCGACCAAACCGTTACCACCTTGCGGCGTATGGTTCGCTATATTGAAGGGCGTTTTAAGGCGGGACATGTCAGCGGCTATGAAGTGAACGAGGCGAAAGTGCAACTGACCGCAGCGGAAGCCAAACGTGCCACGATAGGGGCTGAATACGCCGCTTATGTGCGCAGTATCGCCGTTTTGACCGGCAACGTGCCGCAGACATTTACGCTGCCTGAATCGTCTGTCGATGCGTTGGCGAACCAACCTTCTGCACCAAGCGGGCAAACGCCGCAAGGTTTGCTGGAACGCCGCCCCGACCTGCGCGCGCAGGCGGCGCAAGTCAATGCCTATGCTGCCAAATTCGCCAGTGCCAAAGCCGATTTGCTGCCGCGCTTCACCATCAGCTTTATGGGGCAGGGCGGTCGCATCGGTGTGGACGGCGACCGTTCGCTGACCGGCTGGGCAAGTTTGTTGTCGGTGGGCATACAAACGCCGCTGTTCACCAACGGCCGCATCAAAGCCAACATCAAAGCCGCCGACGCGCGCCTTCAGACGGCATTGCTGGAATACGACAAACGGCTCCTGACCGCGCTGGGCGAAGTTGACAGCGCGTATCAAGGCGTGGAATCGCTAAGCCGTCAAACCGAACTGCTGCAAACCGCCCATAATCAGGCGGCACGCCACGCGGCCGATACGGAAAAAATGTTCCGCAACGGCTACAAAACGCTGGATGTCGCCCTCAAAGCCCATATCGCCGAAGGCCAAATGCAAGAAAACCTGATTGCGGCGCGGCTGGCAAGGGCGCAGATGCTGGTGTCGCTGTATAAGGCATTGGGCGGCGGCTGGTCGAAATAAAGAAGCAAAAAGGTCTCTGAAATTTTTCAGACGACCTAGGTTTATTAAAAAAATGAAAATTCCTGATATCGGTATGGATAAGGTTGCCGATTAAAAAGGTTAGTGGGTATCAGGTCAAATTTGCGTGCAAGGAAGTGCAGATGAATCGATGTGAACTGTATTGAGTTAGCGATATAAGGGATTTTTAAAAATAAATGAAAAAAGCAGAATATCTGCCTTAATTTTGCCAAATCAATATCTGGGAAAATTTACTTAGGATTTTCAATGATGAAATTTTATTATCTGACTATTAGTCACAACATCCCTTGCAGGGTTGGTTTTTACAACAATTATCTACTGCCAGAGGAGTTTCTCCCCTCCTTTCAACTGAACGATTTTAAAGTGGGATATGGTTCTCTTCCTTGGTATGCTGGGATAACACGGAAGCGTAAAAAAATTATACTTCCTGATAATCTTATTTTGGTCTCTAATTTAAGGGAATATGACTATCCAGTACGTAGCTTATCTGAATACACTTATATCATTACTGAAGAATTTATGCGGTGTTTGGATGGAATGAAGACAAATATTTTACAAATAAAACCTGTAAAATATATGAACGGAAAAACAAGAAATATCATATCAAATCGAGCTTATTATGCGATGACAACAGATAAGTTAGAACAGGAAGATGTTGTAAATCTAAAAGAATGCGAATATGAGCAGGTTTATGGGGTTGATGAATTACTCAAAATGAGCATTTTGGAGAATTGTGATTACGATTTATTTGATATTAAACATGAGACCAAGTTTTCTTTGATTGTTTCAGAAAAGTTTCGACAAAAGGCTAATGATTTGAAGTTGGAGTATTTGGAATTTCTGCCTGTTGGGTTGACTAAGTTAATTACAACCAAAGAATGGACGGCTACGGAGATAAATTCTTTACCTAGATATACTCCTGTTTGATAAATTTTGTATGTATTTTTTGATACTCAAAAAAGGCTGTAAAAAGGTCGTCTGAAACCAAATTTCTAGGTTTCAGACGACCTTTTGTGCAATTAATAGCGATTGTAGAAAACAGCTTGACCGATGGGAAAATGAATTGGCTCTGAAGAAGCTAAAGTGGAGTCGGTAAACAAAAAAGCCTGAACATTGTGTTCAGGCTTTTAAAATTTGGCTCCCCGACTGGGCTCGAACCAGGGACCTGCGGATTAACAGTCCGTCGCTCTACCGACTGAGCTATCGGGGAATAGGGGTGCATTATATCGTCTGAAAAAAAAAGTGTCAATAATATTTTTCAGATGAAGGGTAGT
>CAKMQH010000077.1 GCA_927911515.1 uncultured Neisseria sp. | reverse complement strand
ACAGTACAGATAGTACGGAACCGATTCACTTGGTGCTTCAGCACCTTAGAGAATCGTTCTCTTTGAGCTAAGGCGAGGCAACGCCGTACTGGTTTAAAAGTAATCCACTATACTTTCGCCCACACCGGCCGAATAAAATATCATCAGGGAACACATCATGATCAACCTCTTAATCATTACCCACGAAGCCGTAGGCGAAGCCTACCGCAGCCTGACCCATCATTTCTTCCCTACGGGAATGCCGGAAAACATCCGCATCCTCGGCGTAGAGCCTGACGAAGACCAAACCGACATCATCAACAATGCCATCGCCGCGCTGCAAGAGTTTCCTGAAAACCACGGCGTATTGATTATGACCGACATCTTCGGCGCGACGCCGTGCAATGCCGCCCGCAGGCTGGTGCGCGCGGGCAAGTCCGCCATTCTGACCGGACTGAACGCGCCGATGATGATTAAAGCGACCCAATATTCGCCTATGGCGGAAGACCTCGCCGCCTTTACTGAAACGGTCAGGGAAGCCGCCGTCAAAGGCATTTTCGCCATCACTGCCGAACCGGAAGATTTGGTGTGCAAACAGCACGCCGAAGCCGTCTAACCCGACCAACACGTTTTCAGACGACCCCGCACACCCGAAAGCCGAACATGCAAAAACAACAAATCGAAATCATCAACAAACTCGGACTCCACGCCCGCGCCTCCAGCAAATTCACCCAAACCGCGTCTCAGTTTCAAAGCGAAGTCTGGGTAACGAAAAACGGCAGCCGCGTCAACGGCAAAAGCATCATGGGCTTAATGATGCTCGCAGCGGCAAAAGGCACGGTCATCGAGCTGGAAACCGACGGCTTGGACGAAGCCGCAGCCATGAAGGCATTGACTGATTTAATCAACGACTACTTCGGCGAGGGCGAATAATGAGTATCGTGCTGCACGGCGTTGCGGCGGGCAAAGGCATCGCCATCGGACAAGCCCACCTGATTACGCGCGGCACGGCGGAAGTGCCGCAATACGACGTTTCAGACGACCTTATCGACGCCGAAGCCGCCCGTTTCGATGCCGCCATCAAAGCCACGCGCAAAGAGTTGGAACAGTTGCGCAGCGCGATTCCCGAAAACGCCCCGACCGAGTTGGGCGCGTTTATTTCGCTGCACCTCATGCTGCTGACCGACGTAACCCTCTCGCGCGAACCCGTCGATATTTTAAAAGAACAGAAAATCAACGCCGAATGGGCGTTGAAACAGCAAAGCGACAAGCTCGCCGCCCAGTTTGACAGCATCGAAGACGACTACCTGCGCGAACGCAAACAAGACATGCTTCAAGTCGTCCGCCGCATCCACAATAATCTCGTCGGGCAAAGCAACGACCTGAATTTGACCGAAGGCCTGTTTGAAGACACCATCCTGATTGCCCACGACCTCTCGCCCGCCGACACCGTCCTGTTTAAAGAGCAGCGCATCACCGCTTTCGTTACCGACGTCGGCGGCCCGACCAGCCACACCGCCATCCTAGGCCGCAGCCTCGACATCCCTTCCGTCATCGGGCTACACAATGCCCGCAGGCTCATTACCGAAAACGAAACCGTTATCGTCGACGGCATCAACGGCGTCCTTATCATCGATCCGGACGAAGTCGTCCTCAACGAATACCGCCGCCTCGCCCGCGAATACCGCCTCCACAAGCGCGAACTCAACAAGCTCAAAAAAAACCGCCGCCACCACCGCCGACGGCATCAACATCGAGCTGCTCGCCAACATCGAATCCGCCGAAGACATCAAAGCCCTGCACAATTTCGGCGCAGACGGCGTCGGACTCTTCCGCAGCGAATTCCTCTATCTCAACCGCGACACCATGCCGTCTGAAGACGAGCAGTACGAAGTGTACAGCGCGATTGTGAAAAAAATGAAAGGCAAAAGCATCACCATACGCACCGTCGATTTGGGTGTGGACAAAAACCCCCCGCTGGTTCGGTCAAAATTCCACCCCCAACGGCAGCCTCAACCCCGCGCTCGGACTCACCGGCATCCGCCTGTGTCTCGCCGAACCGGTCATGTTCCGCACCCAAATGCGCGCCATCCTCCGCGCCGCCGCCCATGGTCCCGTGCGCATGATGTGGCCGATGATTACCTCCTTGTCCGAAGTGCGCCAATGCCTTATCCACCTCGACACCGCCCAACGCCAGCTCGCCGAACGCGGCGAAACCTTCGGCACCGTCAGCGTCGGCTGCATGATTGAAATCCCGTCCGCCGCCCTAACCGTCGGCAGCATCCTCAAACTTGTCGATTTCATCTCCATCGGCACCAACGACCTGATCCAATACATCTTGTCGGTCGACCGCGGCGACGACAGCGTCAGCCACCTCTACCAACCCGGCCACCCCGCCGTCCTCAAAATGCTGCAACACATCATCCGCACCGCCAACCGCATGGAAAAAAGCGTCTCCATATGCGGCGAAATGGCAGGCGACACCGCCTACACGCGGATGCTGCTGGGCATGGGGCTGCGCCGTTTCTCCATGAACCCCAACAACCTGCTCCCCGTCAAAAACATCATCCTGCACAGCAACACCGCCCTGCTCGAAACCGAAACCGCCAAAATCCTCCGCAGCGAAGACTCTGAAAAAACCGAAAAGCTGCTGAAATTGCTCAACAGCGCGGAACACGAAGAAGAGCGTCAGGAAGAAGACAGCCCGACAGCGCAGGCGTAAACAGGGTTCTCTATAAACCAAAAGGTCGTCTGAAAACCAAATTTGGTTTTCAGACGACCTTTTTATTGTCAAACGACAAATTATTTAGCAGCGTCTTTCATTTTGTCCGCAGCTTCTTGAGTTGCATCAGCAGCTTTGTTCAAAGTGTCTTTAGCAGCTTCGGTAGCGGCTTCTTTGGCTTTACCGGCAGCTTCTTTAGTTTCGGTTACTGCTTTATCAGCGCTTCTTTTACATCGGTAGCAGCTTTATCAGCAGCTTCTTTAGTTTCAGTCATGGCTTTATCGGCAGTTTCTTTTGCGTCAGCGGCAGCATCTTTGACTTTATCTTTGGCTTCTTGAGTGGCAGAAGCAGCAGAATCAGCGGCAGAAGCTGCGGTGTTTTTAACATCGGACGCAACGGCTTGAGCCGCTTCCTTAGTCTCTTGCTTGGCTTCTTGAGAACAAGCCGCCAAAGCAGCCGCCATCATCGCAGCGATCAGTAATTTTTTCATGTCCTATCCTTCTTGAGTTTTTTGGTTAAGATTTTGGTTAAAACACTGTTTTAGATAAACAGCTGGAAAAATTGTAACACATATCATATTAATAATCTCTTCTATAAGATGATAAATGCCAATCTAAGTTCTGTTTTGTTCCAAAAAAATACAGAAAACCATTGACACCGCCCGTCTGTTTCTATAAAATTCACAGCTTATCGGGTCGTTAGCTCAGTCGGTAGAGCAGCGGACTTTTAATCCGTTTGGTCGAGCGTTCAATTCGCTCACGAACCCACCAAATTTAAAAAAGCTGAGTTGAAAAACTCAGCTTTTTTTTATTGCCTTTCGTACTTACGCAAGAATCCCGATGCTGAAATCCAAGCTGCGCCTTCGTTAATCAAAAAAACAGGTCGTCTGAAAACGGGATGATGTTTCAGACGAGCTTCCATCAACCTTATGTGTAGCGATGGAATCAAGTTCAAATCAGGATAATGAGAAGCAACGCCGTACCGGTTTCAACTTAATCCGTCATATCATTTCTAATCAAAACGAACCCGAACCATCCCTGCTTTTAGCCGTAGTCCACCATAGAAAAACGCACCTTATTGCAAGGTGCGTTTTGATCATCTATACGGTTTAGAATTTACCGCCAGATTCATTAACCATGTAGTTAACCGCAGCTTTCACTTCGTCGTCGCTCAAACCTGCGTTGCCGCCTTTTGCCGGCATGGTGTTGAAGCCTTCGAGTGCGTGTTTGTACACGGTGTCTTTACCTTGTTTGATACGCGGAGCCCAATCATCATTTTTACCGACAACCGGAGCGCCCGGGATGGTACCGCCGTGGCACATTTTACAGTTGGCTTCGAAAACGGCTTTGCCGTCCACTTTGGCGGACGAGGCATCTTTTTTCTCGTCGGCAGGCGCAGCTTCTGTTTTTTCTGCCGGTTTGGCTTCAGAGGCAGGAGCTTCTTTTACTTCTGATGCGGCTTTGGCGGCAGTATCTTCTACTTTGCTCACCGCTGCTTGAGCGGAAGATGCAGCAGCATCGGTAGTAGAAGCCGCAGCGTCTTTAACCTCGGAAGCTACGGCAGAAGCCGCCTCCTTAGTTTCCTGTTTGGCTTCTTGGGAACAAGCCGACAAAGCGGCCATCATCATCGCAGCAATTAGTAATTTGTTCATGTTCTATCCTTCTTAAATTTTTTTAGTTAAGGTACTGTTTTATAAAACAGCTGAGAAAATTCTAACACACATCATTTTCATGTTCCCGCCGATGTAGTGGGTTGTAGTAACAAATATTGGCATAAGTCATGTTTTGTTCTGAAAAAAGGCAGAAAATGTTGACACCCACGCAATCATTCCTATATAGCCTCCGGCTTATTGGACGGTTTGAACCTTGTTTGCCATGCCTTTAAATCCGCCCAAATCCTGCCCAATTTCAAAATCCCGGCTTAAAAAGCCGGCTTTTTTATATGGGCGCGCCATTTCATCCCAACTCATGCTCAAATCAATCCCTATTTTCTTTTTTCATCAAAAAAGGTCGTCTGAAACCCTACATCAGGTTTCAGACGACCTTTTTTACCTTATCCGCCAACCTCAAAACATCTTTTTCATGGCTTTATGGATAAGGTCAAGTTGTTTTTTATATTCGCGGCAATGGGGGCATATCAGCAGGTGGCTGCCCAAAAAAACGCGTTCAGGAACGGTCAGGCGGGTTTCGTCCTGTTTTTTGGAGAGCAGGTAGGCGGCTTTGCGGCATTTGTTCATCGTGTTTTCCTAACGGGCTTAACCGGCATGTTCTGCATTGCCGAACCATTTGATTTGCAGGCATTGGCGCAGGGTTTCGCGGGCGCGGTGCATGATGGTGTGGTAGTTGGACGTGCTGATGCCGCATTGCTCGCGGATTTCGTCGGACGAGAAGCCGAGGATTTCCTTCATGGTAAATACGCGGGCGGTGTTTTCGGGCATTTGGTAGAGGCAGGTTTGTAGGACTTCGTAAAATTCTTTGTTATCCAACGTTTTTTCGGGCGAAGTCCAAGTTTGCGGATGACCGTCTGCCGTCCAATGTCCGTCTGACGAAAACTGTTCTTCAAAGGCTTCGTCCAACATTTCTTCCGCAGGCGTGGCAAATACTTCGCGCTGCCGTCCGATTTGGCGCAGGCAGTCGGTAATTTTGTTTTTCAGAATGGCAAACAACCAACTACCCACTTGTGCATCTCCTTTGAAACCTTCGGCAGCACGGTAGGCGGAAAGCATGGTTTCCTGCACAAGGTCTTCCGCCAAATCGGGGCGGTCGGGCAATTGGATGCGGGCGAAACGCAGGAGCAGCTTGCGGGATTCGGCAAGCTCGGCGTCAGTCAATTCGGGTAGGGACATAATGGATCAGCATTGAATGAATTTTTGCTATGAGCTTCCAATTTTACGCTGATACTGAGCGTGTGTGTCATCAAATACATAAACGATTACGTAGCTTTTTGTTTTTCGTTAACCGGCTGCGTGCGTTTTCAGACGACCTGCCAAGCCTTTTTATCAAGCCTTTATCCAAGCATAAACCAAAGGTCGTCTGAAACAGACCAGGCAGGTTGCCCATCTTTCGATTGCTTCCCGCCTATGCCCTTCTCCGGAAAGAGGAGGCTGCGATAGTGCTTTTATAGGAATTTCCTTCTCTCTACGTCAATTCCAAATTTCAGACGACCTCGACTATGCCGCAACCAAAATACCTTGTTTCAGCCAATCCGCCCATTTTTGCCTTAATGCGTCCTGCCAGCCGTTTTCAGACGACATGAACTCTGCCAGCATGGCTTGCAGACCGTTCAAGGAGGCGGGCGTGTCTGCCAACGTTTCCAGCAATAATGCGTCGAAATCGTCGAGGGTTTGGTACATCACGTCGTCTTCGCTGTCGCGCCATACCAAAACGGCGGTTTCCGCCTCCTGCAATTCGTCGGTAACGTCGTAATGGTAGCGGCGCACGAAGGCAGCGGGAGAAAGGGTGTACGCCAAATCGTCTGAATCGGCGGGCGAGGCTTGGCTGTCGGTTTGGGCGACTTCGGCGAGCAGTTGGGTGTGTTCGAAGTCCATCAGTGCCAAGAGGTCGTCTGAAAGCGGCAGGCTTTGGCAGTATTGGAGGAATTCGCCGGCGATTTCTTGGAAATAGGGGGTTTGGGCGCGCGCGTCCCGGATGAAACCTTCTTTCAGACGACCCCATTCTCCGCTGTCGAGATATTGCAGCGTTTCGGTATAACAACGGTCGATGAAGCTGTGGATATTGTTGCGTATCAGGCGGATATAGACGTTCAGGCGCTCTTGCGGCAAGCCGTCGGCGACCTCACCCTCGCGTATGGCTTGGGCAAAACGTTGTTGGTATTGGGCGGAGGTTTCAGGCTGCACGGCGGTATTCCTTTCCGGCACGCGTTTGATATTCGGCGATTTTGGCGACTTCGGCTTCGAGTTCGGCAAAAGGCGGGAAGTTGAAATCGCGTTCCAACAGAGTGGGCGGGATGGTCGGCAGCTTGGTGTAGGCAAGTTCGAGCAAGTCCCAAACGGTCGGTAAAACCGCCGCGCCGTGGGTATCAATCAACAATTCGGGCGTTTCGACGTCGTGTCCGGCGATGTGGATGTAGCACACGCGCTCTGCGTCAACGTTTTCCAAAAAGGCTTCGGGCGACAACAATCCGTGGTTGACGGCGTTGACGTAGATATTGTTCACATCCAAATGAATGCCGCAGTCGGCTTCGCGTGCAACGGCGTTGAGGAACTCGACTTCGTTCATTTCCGCAAGCGGGGAATGCAGGTAGTAGGAGGTGTTTTCTACGGCGATACGGCAGCCCAATCGGTCTTGCACTTCGCGGATACGCCGCGCGGTATGCCGCACCATTTCTTCGGTGAAGGGCAGCGGCAAAAGGTCGTAGAGATGGCCGCCATCGTGGCAGTAGCTCAAATGGTCGGAGAAAAACGTGCAATCGTAACGGCGCATCATTTCTTTGATTCCGTCTATCAAGGCGGTATCCAGCGGGGCTTGTCCACCGAGCGACATGGATAATCCGTGCAACGCCAGCGGCAGCCGTTCCGCCACGCGGTCAAACTGTTTGTGCGCCCTACCGCCCATTTTCAGCCAGTTTTCGGGCGCGGCTTCGATAAAGCGTATCGGGCTGTCGTCTGAAAGCGAGAGGAAGTCTTCCGCCAAGTCGCGGCGGTAGCCTAAGCCTGCGTGTTGAATCATGATGTTGCTCCGTTTTGGATGGTGTTCCGACGGTTTTGGTAGGAAATTGCTGTCAAAATCAAATAAAAAGCCGCATTTATCAATAAAATGCGGCTTTTTGTTCTAAATTATTTAGAACCGCATTTACCTTCGCCGCATTTGCCTTCAACTGCTTTAGCTTTGGCTTTTGCTGCTTTGGCGTTTTTAGCGGGGGTTTTTTTTACAGTTGAACCGCATTTACCCTCGCCACATTTGCCTTCGCCTGCTTTAGAAGCAGCGGCGCCGCATGAACCTTCGGCAGCTTTAGCCGCACCGCAAGAGCCTTGGGCAGATTTTTGAACGCCTGCTTTGCTGCTTACCGGTTTGTCAGCGGCAACAACGCCGGCGGCCAAAGACAAAGACAAAGCACCTGCAAGGGCAGCGGCTACATTTTTTTTCATATTGATTTCCTTTTTAAAGTATCAAGTTAAACAGATTAAGAATTTGAGTTGGCGCGTTTAAAGTCCGCTCCCCGACCTTTTTCATTGATTTCCGACACGGCATTTCGGGCAGAAGCGTTTTTTCAACAGCGCATCCAGCGATAAACAGCCCGCGCCTTGCAGCAGAATCGGGATTAAAACCACGATATAAATCAAAGCCATTTTATAGCCGTTGTTGCAGACATTATAACCCGCACCCGCATGGACTGCCGCCCAAGCCACCCCCGTTACAATGATTAATCCTAAGGCGGACAGGCGAGTTGCCAATCCTAAAAGCAGCAAAACCGGAAAAACCAGCTCCGCCCACATCGCCAAGTTCCAATTCACGCTGTCGGGCAGCAGATAGAACGGAAAGGGGAATTGGTCGTTGATTTCGGCAAACCAGTTTTTGCCGTTAAATTTCTGCGTGCCCGCTTCCCAAAAATTCGTAAGCGACAAACAGGCGCAAAGCCAATAAACCTAAAGCCGATTGCCACGGGGCTGTCGTATTCATTTTCATCATAACCATTTCATAAAATCATTTCATGCCCGATTAGACGCGGCAGCTTGAAAATGCTTACAAGCCAATTGAAAAAATTTTGTTTGTTATTGTTTTATAACGATATTAATATTCAGAAGGTCTCTGAAACAGGTTTCAAGGTTTCAGACGACCTTTTTCTATATCTTTTAAACCGTCAATCCGCCGTGCAGATTTCTACGATTTCTTCGCCGTATTTGTCCAACCATTCTTCGCTCACGTCATCAATTTTGGAAAGCTCCGTCAGGGTTTGCGGCCGGGCTTTGGCGATGGCGCGTAAAGTCTGTTTTCTGGCGACGGCGTGCATCTCTCCGCCTTCATATCGGGCAGTGTCAAGACACCATTGGAACAGGCGGCGGGCGAGCTGGCGTTCTGCCTGTTTCGGCTCGGAAAGCCCGTCTGCGTAGGGGCGGCAGATGTCGAGTATTACCTGCCCGTATTGGGCAATTCTTTCGCTGCCTATGCCGTGAATACCGAGCAGGTCGGCTTCTTCGGCGGGCGTGAAGACGACAAGGTCGGTCAGGCTGATGTTGGAAAGGATTTTGCCCAAGGCGCATTGTTCGGCGGCTGCTTGCTCGGCACGCCAAGTTTCCAGCTTTTGCTGTAATTGCTGTTCGCGCTCGGTTTGAGGGATGAATAGGGGTTCTTCGCTGGTCGTTTGTCCGCTTTGGTTTTCGGCAGCGTTCCCGCAGACATTGAGGATGTCGATGCCGAATTTGTTGATTTTTGCCTCGCCTAAACCGTAGATTTGGTGCAAATCTTCCAGCGCTTGCGGCATTTTTT
>CAKMQH010000076.1 GCA_927911515.1 uncultured Neisseria sp. | reverse complement strand
GTTTTTTGTCCGGCATGGTGGAACATGCAGTCAGAAGAGTGGACAGCATCAAAAGTGTTAAAGCGGATGGTTTGAACATATTCATTTTTTTGTTTTCTTTATGTTTGATAATTTATCTTGCGGCGTGATTAAAAAAGATTATGACATAGAAAATATGGAAAAGCTGAATTTCAAAGGACAAAGTTTGCCTCAAGGTCGTCTGAAAACAGTTATAGTAGATTAACTTTAAACCAGTACGGCGTTGCCTCGCCTTAGCTCAAAGAGAACGATTCTCTAAGGTGCTGAAGCACCAAGTGAATCGGTTCCGTACTATCTGTACTGTCTGCGGCTTCGTCGTCTTGTCCTGATTTAAATTTAATCCACTATATAATACCGCAACTGTCGTCTGAAAAAATTTCAGACACCTCAATCCCCAAAAACACACCATGACCCAAATCACATTCCCCCAAGCCGGACAGCTCACCGCCCTGCCGCCCCTGTCGCTCTACATCCACATCCCGTGGTGCATCAAAAAATGCCCGTATTGCGACTTCAATTCCCACAGCCTGAAAAACGGATTGCCCGAAGCCGCCTATATCGACGCGCTGCTGACCGATTTGCAGCTCGAATTGCCCAATATTTGGGGCAGGCCGGTAGAAACGATATTTTTCGGCGGCGGTACACCCAGCCTGTTTCAGGCGGAATCGATTGACCGTTTGTTGAGCGGCGTACGTTCGCTGTTGCGCTTGCAGCCGGAAGCGGAAATTACTTTGGAAGCCAATCCGGGTACGTTTGAAATTGATAAGTTTCAAGGATTTAAAGATGCGGGTATCACGCGGCTTTCTATTGGCGTGCAGAGTTTCAACGACGATATGCTCTCAAGGCTGGGGCGCGTCCACAACGGCAAAGAAGCCTTAACCGCCATAGCTACCGCCTTGAAATTATTTGATAAAGTCAATATCGATTTGATGTACGCCCTGCCGAACCAAACCGTTCAGACGGCCTTGGATGACGTGCAAACCGCCATCGCCACGGGCGCGACCCACATCAGCGCGTATCATCTGACCATGGAGCCGAACACGCCGTTCGGCCATACGCCGCCGAAAGGTTTACCGCAAGACGAAGCCGCCCTCGACATCGAAGACGCGGTACACGGCGCGCTGGAAGGCGCGGGTTTTGTCCACTACGAAACATCGGCTTTTGCGAAACCCGCCATGCAGTGCCGCCATAATTTGAACTACTGGCAGTTCGGTGATTATTTGGGCATAGGTGCGGGCGCGCACGGCAAAATCTCCTACCCCGACCGCATCGAGCGCACCGTCCGCCGCCGCCATCCCAACGACTACCTCGCCTTAATGCAAAGCCAGCCGAGTGAAGCCGTCGAACGCAAAACCGTTGCCGCTGAAGATTTGCCGTTCGAGTTCATGATGAACGCCCTGCGCTTGACCGACGGCGTTCCCGCCGCGATGTTGCAGGAACGCACAGGCGTAACCGCCGCCAAAATCATGGCGCAAATCGAAACGGCAAGACAAAAAGGTCTGCTGGAAACCGACCCGACCGTATTCCGCCCGACCGAAAGGGGACGGTTGTTTTTAAACGATTTGTTGCAATGCTTTTTGTAGCCACCCACTTTTTCAGACGACTTTGATACGCCAAACCGTAACGCCTGCGGGCTGCCGCTTTATCAGGCCGTCTGAAAACGTCAATACCCTACACAATCACTCAGTTTTATACGATAATCGACACCGTTTTCATCAAAATTCCCATCTTTCAGACGACCCCGACAACAGGAGAAAATCATGTCCAAAACCATCATTCACACCGACAAAGCCCCTGCCGCCATCGGCGCATACAGCCAGGCCGTGCGCGCGGGCGACACCGTTTACATGAGCGGTCAAATTCCCCTCGATCCCGCCACCATGACCGTTGTCGGCAACGGCGACTTCCGCGCCGAAGCACGCCAGGTTTTAAAACCTGCAAGCCGTTGCCGAAGCCGCAGGCGGCACGCTCGGCGACATCGTCAAACTCAACGCCTACCTGACCGACCTTGGCAACTTCGCCGTCTTCAACGAAGTCATGGCAGAGTTCATCCAAGAACCCTTCCCTGCCCGCGCCGCCGTCGGTGTCGCCTCCTTGCCCAAAGGTGTACAGGTCGAAGCCGAAGCCGTGCTGGTACTGAACGCATAAAACACACAACCCGTTTCAGACGACCTCCCACAAGCCAAAGGTCGTCTGAAACACCACACACACAATCGGACAATAACAACAATGGCACACTACGCAATCGGCGATATTCAAGGCTGCTTCGACGAATTCACCCTTCTGCTCGACAAAATCAACTTCAACCACGGTACAGACACCCTCTGGCTCGTCGGCGACATCGTCAACCGCGGCCCCAAATCCCTCGAAGTCCTCCAATTCTGCATGGAACACGAAAGCAGCGTCCGTATGGTTCTCGGCAACCACGACCTGCACCTGCTCGCCGTCGGCTGCGGCGAAGGTACGGTCAAACGCAGCGACACCATCACACCCATCCTCACCCACCCCGACAGCAAAAAAATGCTCGACTGGCTGCGTTTCCAACCCCTGCTCATCAAAGGCGTCCGCCATGTTATGGTTCACGCCGGCATCCTGCCACAGTGGACCATCGCTTGTGCCGAATTGCTCGCCAGCGAAACCGAAGCCGAGTTGCGCAGCAAAAAATACAAAAAGTTTTTCTCCAAAATGTACGGCAACAAACCCGCCGAATGGAGCGACGAGCTGACCGGCTACGACCGCCTGCGCATGATTGTCAACGTCTTCACCCGAATGCGCGCACTGACGCTGAAAAACGAACTCGACTACGACTACAAATCCACCCTCAAAAAAATGCCCACGAACCTGCGCCCTTGGTTCAAAGCCCCAAACAGGCAAAACCTCAGCCACACCATCGTTTTCGGACACTGGTCTTCGCTGGGCTTTATGAACACCGACAACATCCTCTCCCTCGACACCGGCGCACTTTGGGGCGGCGAACTGACCGCCATCAACCTTGCCGACCACAGTATTACCCAAGTCCCCTCCCTCGGCGGTTTGGACTGGAAAACGGCTTTGAAATAATCTATAAAAATCAGAAAGGTATAAGATCTGGAAATCGATTTTGGTTTCACAATGATGTAGTTTCAGACAACCTTCATATAGTTAATTCACTGAAAAATTGAAAGGAAAATGAAATGATAAACTGGGAAAATCCGCTCATTGCCCCCTACCGGCAACAGCTTCTGTCTACTGAAAAACCCGTTGTCCGCATCAAGCTGTCACCTGCAAACAAAAGCAGCCTGCGCCGCTGGGACAGCAAAGTCGGAGGCGCTCCCTATTTGCCGATAGGTGCCAAATATCCGCACACGGCAGATGGTGAACCACTCACGCTGTTAGCGCAAATCAACTTCGCCCAAACGCCACCGCTAGAGAATTTTCCTCGACAAGGTCTGTTACAATTTTTCATCCACAGTGATGATTTTTACGGCTGCGATCTGGATAATTTGCTCAACAATGACGGTTTCCGCGTAATTTATCATGCCGACGTAGTGGAAGACGACAGTCTCCAGCAGTCGGATTATCCGCATTACTGCGGCAAAGAATTCGGCCTGCCGCATAATCCTGAACAGCCATTTGCTATGTCATTCGAACAGGGAACGCAGCTTGTCAGTTGCAGCGACTACCGTTTCGCACAAATTTTGGAAAGGTATGCAGGCGGTAAGAACGAAAATTTCTGGCAGATTCACAGCAATGAAGATTTGGAATATGAAATCATGGAAAGCTTCAGTGGTGGCCACCAGATAGGCGGTTACCCTGATTTCACACAAAATGACCCACGCGAAGAGCACGATGAATTGAAAGACTATATCCTGCTCTTCCAACTGCAAAGTGAATGGGAGGACGGGATAGATATCATATGGGGAGACCTGGGTGTGGGCGGTTTCTTCATTCACCCCGACGATTTGGTCAAGCTAGATTTTTCCAAAGTAGCATATAGCTGGGATTGTGGTTAGTTCGAAGTAAAGCAAAAGCAGCCTGCACTTTGGGATTTTAAAGTACAGGCTGCTTTTCTCGGCTTGGTCTGCCGTCACTAGGAATTTCTGATTTTGTTTTACCGATATAAGTATAGTCAATTAAAATCAAAATAGGACATTAGTGCATCGTCAAATCGGGCGTAATCAAACAAAACGGTCGCAGATACCGCTTAATATTTGCCCACACCTTCTCAATCGGATTGAGCTCAGGTGAATAAGGTGCAAGAGGCAATACCTTATGTCCCAATTTTTCCGCCATTTCCCGTAAGACACCCATACGGTGAAATCGTGCATTATCTAAAATAATCACCGATTTTGAGTCAATGCGGGCAGTAGGCATTGCTGAAACCACGCTTCAAAAAAGACTCCGGTCATCGTATTTTGATAAACCATCGGAGCAATCAGCCGATTGCGACTTGTGCGGATACCAGAGATAAGCGTTGGTATCTTTTTCCACTTATCTGCGCTTTCACT
>CAKMQH010000075.1 GCA_927911515.1 uncultured Neisseria sp. | reverse complement strand
CATAACGAGGAGAATTGACGGTGGACGAATTGATGAAACAGATAGATGACTATAGTGATTACTACAACCGCGAGCGTTGCAGTTTGAAATTGAAAAGCTGAGTCCTGTCGCATACAGAACCCGGCTTGCACAGAGCGCCTGAATAGGCTTTTATGAGTGTCCAAGATTTGGGGGCCAGTTCAGTTTTCAGACGACCTTTTATCATTACTGGAAATTACCCAAATCTACGACTTCACTCAACTGTTCAAATACAAGACCTCACTTCATCATACGGTTTATTGAGCTATTCTTTTGGATACTTGAGAAGGAATAGAGACGTTCTCCCCCTTGTTATTTATTTGAGAGAGGTATTTTTTATAAAAGATTTTCGCATTTCGTTTATCTTTTGAATCCCAATACGCATCTGCAAGATTTAAGTATGCAACAGTTCTGTCTGGGAATGCCTTAATAATTTTATGTAAGAGATATATTGCAGGTTTGTAATTGTTATGATTACTAAGATAAAATGCAATATTATTATAAGTTGTAATATTTTTCTGATTCATCGGATATCTGCCTAGATACCAATCCATTCTACTTTTGTCTATATCAAAATCCGAGTAATTTTTAACATACTCTTCTAAATCGTCTAATGTATTTTCAACCGCATAAAACGTTCTACATTTCTCACCATGCATCTTTAAAACAGCCTGCCTATCATAATCTTTTATGGGTTTATGGATATTTTTTCTGCACTCTAAAGATTTAACGTCAAAGTCTTCCTTATACAGACTAATAGTTTTTAATTTATCTAAAATTAATAACTTCCCAGTCTTTTTGATGTAATATTCTTCATAAAATCTCCCGCCAAAATCATCAACCCTAACGACAATAAAATCACCCTCCTCATAAGACGTAATATTTTCTTTCTTTACATCACTAAAAAAATTATTTATTTCAATCGATTGGCTTTTATCTTTTAGATTTTCATAACCACTGGCACTTACCCATACAGGAAACAACATTATCAATAGATACAAACCGATTTTTTTCATTTTCTTTTTACTCTTTCTAAATCCACAAAATACGGCAATAAAGACAAACAAAGAAGATTGATGATTTTTACTGCAACTGAACAGCCCCAAACTTCAAGAAAAAGGCGGAACAGTCAAATCAAATTGTTTCAGCAAGCCGACGGTTTCGTAAACGGGCAGCCCCATCACGCCGGTAAAGCTGCCTTGCAAATGCTCGACAAACACGCCGCCCAAGCCTTGGATTCCGTATGCACCGGCTTTATCCATCGGTTCGCCGCTTTGGATGTAGGCGGAGATTTCGTCAGAGGATAAGGTTTTGAAACTTACATCGCTGGTTTGCAAGACCTTACGCGCTTTGCCTTGCCAATAAACGCACACGGCAGTCAGCACTTGATGGGTTTGTCCTGACAACTGCTCCAGCATTGCGGCGGCATGCTCTTTGGTTTCGGGTTTGCCGAGGATATGGTTTTGATAGGCAACGGTGGTATCGGCGGTCAAAATGGGAAATTTGGGCGGCGTATCATGTTTTGCAAACCATTGTGCGACGGCGGCGGCGTTCTTTTCGTTCGCCATACGTTGAACATAATCGGCGGCATTTTCGTCAGGAAATGGCGTTTCATCAATATCGGCGGGAATGCGTTGAATTTGGTAGCCTAAGTTTTCAAGGATTTCGCGGCGGCGCGGGCTGCCGGAGGCGAGATAAAGTGTTTGCATAGTAGGGATGGTTTTCAGATATTTGGGATACGGATTTTGGGGATTTAACCGATAAGGCGGATAGGCATACAGAAAGGTCGTCTGAAATTTTCAGACGACCTTTCTAATCATCAATCGTGTTGATCCAATTGATAAATTTGGGCAACGGCATCGACCAGATTGCTGTTTTCCGAGCCTGCCTTATTGAGGGTTTGAGTGGGCGAGTGGAGGAGTTTGTTGGTCAGTTGGATAGAGAGCCGCTCCAGCACCTCTTCCGCCGATGCGCCTTTGGCAAGCTGTTTCATCGCGTTTTCCAAAACCTGCCTGCGGGCGCGTTCGCCTTCGTCACGCAGGGCGCGGATAAGTGGGACGCTTTGGCGGCTCTGTTGCAGGCGGACAAACTCGCCAACCTTCTCTTCCACCATGGCTTCGGCTTCAGCAGCTGCTTTTTGGCGGGCTTCCTTGCCGTTTTGAACGATGCCCATCATATCATCGACGGTGTAGAGATAAGCGTCATTCAACTCCCCTACTTCGGCTTCGATATCGCGCGGAACGGCAAGGTCGAGCAGGAACATGGGCATATTGAGACGCAGGCGCAAGGCGCGTTCTATCATGCCTTTGCCGACCAAAGGCAGCTGGCTGGCGGTAGAGGAAACGACGACATCGTATTCGTGCAGGATGTCGGGCAACTCCGTCAACAGGCAAGGCTCGGCATTCAGTCCGAGTTTGTCGCACAACTCTTGGGCGCGCGGCAGGGTACGGTTGGCAACGGTAATGAGTTTGGGATTTTTGGCGGCGAAATAGGTGGCGACCAATTCAATCATTTCGCCCGCGCCGATAAATAGAACGTTCAGGTCGCCGATATCAGGAAAAATCTGCTCGGCAAGCTTGACGGATGCGGAAGCCATCGAAACGGAATTCTCGCCGACAGCGGTGTCGGTACGCACTTCTTTGGCAACGGCAAACGTTTTTTTGAAACAATGCATTGAGGTTGGTATTGATGCTTTCTTGCTCTTGTGCGACACGCACGGCATCTTTAATCTGTCCCAAAATCTGCGGCTCGCCCAATACCATGGAATCCAATCCGCAGGCGACGCGGAAAGCGTGGCGGATGGTTTCGTTGTTGTCCAAGGTATAAA
>CAKMQH010000074.1 GCA_927911515.1 uncultured Neisseria sp. | reverse complement strand
GTTCTTCCTTATTAATTTCAGCTATAACAGAGGGTGGGTATTCATATTCGACTTTTGACCGCCCGTCATTCCCGCGCAGGCGGGAATGACGGCGGCAGATTAAACAATCGAACCCGATCGGCAAGACAGTATCGACACGCTGCCGCACCGTAGCGTGGGCTTTGCCCACGAAAACCGTTGAAAAACCTTGAACCAAAGAATAGCTATAAAACCCGAACGGACAATGACTATTTCAAAACAAAGGTCGTCTGAAAACAGATAGCCAGTTTCGCCAAAAACGTTTTCAGAGACCTTTCAGGTAGCAACTGTATTTTTCACCCCGTCGGCAAAAATACCAAAACTCAAATCAAGCCGTTTGGATACCGTTTTCGGTGGTACCGTTTTCGGCAAAATAATCACGCATCCGGGCATTCAATATCGTCAGCAGTTTGCGCATACACGCCGTAACGGCAACCTTATCCTGTTTGTCTGCCTCGGCAACATCTGCCGCTCGCCGATGGCCGAATACGTCCTGCGCCACCAAGCCGCCGAACGCGGCCTGTCGCACCTCGTCGAAACAGCCAGCGCGGGCACGTCCGGCTGGCACGACGGCGAAGACATGCACCGCGGCACCCGGGCCGAACTCAAAGCGCACGGCATTGCCGCCGACGGGTTTTCCAGCCGCAAAATCCGCCGCGAAGACCCGGCGCATTACGACCTCATCATCGCCATGGACGACGACAACCTGGCCGAACTGGAAAGGCAGTTCGGCCGCTGCCCCGGAAAACAGTTCAAGCTCACCGACCTGATTCCCGACAGCGGCTACCGGGCCGTGCCCGACCCTTGGTATACGGGCGATTTTACCGAAACCTTCCGCCTCGTCTCCGCCGCCGCAGAAGCCCTGCTCGACAGGCTGGAAACGGTGGAATAAACAAAAAAGGCCGTCTGAAAACGCATTTCCCGCTTTTCAGACGGCCTCCCGAACCACCTAACCCCGTTACCACCATGACCAAACGCCGAACCTTCCTCATCCTGACCGTCCTCTTCACCCTGCTCTTCATCGCATTGGTAACTCTGGGCGCGTACCTGCTTTCCATTCAAAGCAAACAATTCGCCGTCGCCGCCTTCCTGTTCGCCTTCGGCGCCGTCTTCGGCCAAGTCGGCAGCCTCGCCCTCTACATCCGACATAAAGCCCGCGCCCAAATCATGCGTGAGCAACAAACCGAATCCCATTAAGGCTGGGTATTGTTCGTTATCCGTTTGCCGGTTCTACAGGCTTTACATAGGTAAAGTTTTGTTTGCCGCATTGCTCCCCCCCCCCCCTTGCAATTTACACTGACACCGCATACAACTTGTATGTTCTTAAATCTTTCAACCCACGGGAGTAGACTTATGAAACAAAACATCATCGTTGTCTTATTCAACATCTCCAGCGAAGCTTATCAAGCCTTTTCTGAATTGAAAGCTTACTCGCAGACAACAGATGCTTTGGTGGCACAAGCCGTTTTGATTAAAAAGGAAAATGGTCTGATTATCCCAGCAGAAAGCACCGACTTTACCGCCAATACGGTCGAAGGCACATGGACGGGCGGCCTCATTGGTTCACTGGTCGGCATTCTCGGCGGTCCTATCGGTGTTCTGTTGGGTGGAGCTACTGGCGCACTCATCGGCAGTGATGCAGGCACTGCCCAAACATTGGGAGAGGGGTTGTTGCTGGAAAATACAGCCAAAAAACTGGATAACGGCAGTACTGCAATCATTATTTTGGCGCAAGAATCCGACGAAGCTGTATTGGATGCCTTCTTCCACCGTTTCAAAACCGTTATTCTCCGGCAAGATGCAGCCGTTGCCCAACAGGACGTATTGGCAGCAATAGAAGCGCAGGAAGAAGTGGCACGTCAGGCACACGAAGCGTGGAAAAAACAGCGCAAAGCCGAGCGCAAAGAGAAAGTGGAAGCCTTCAAGGCCGACATCAAACAAAAAATTCGACAAATTGGCAGCCAAGTTGAAATAACACTGCCACCAACCCAAGGTATGTAACCGCTCAAATTTTCCGTTTCGGATGCATGCCAAACCGGTTTGAGGCTACCTGAAAATCTATTTTTCAGGTAGCCTCTCCCTTTTTCATGCCCCGCCAAACCATCATGCTCACCCCGCAAAGCTGCGACCTATTCCAACACCCATTTTTCCAGTTCGCCCAAATCCGCCAATACCAGCCCGAAACCGAAGCGCAAACCAAGCAAGGCCGACTACAAAGCCGCGTGGCAAGTGTGGCGCACGTTGGTTTTACAGGTAGCCTCACAACTGGGCGCGGGCTTTGCCCCGCCGCATATCGAACGCTGGTGCAACGGCTGGCAGCGCGACC
Source organism: uncultured Neisseria sp. (assembly GCA_927911515.1). GTDB lineage: Bacteria > Pseudomonadota > Gammaproteobacteria > Burkholderiales > Neisseriaceae > Neisseria. Next base: position 314 of record CAKMQH010000074.1, on the reverse strand, counting down.
TGGCTAGTCGAAACCCTGCACCGCCTGCTGCCAGTGTACGAAGCCTGCCACAATGTGCGGCTGTGAGCGGAAGCAAGCTTCCCCCATCTGCCGTTAAGGCTACCTGAAATCTAAAAGAAACAAACAAAACCAATGACCAAACGCCGAACCTTCCTCATTCTGACCATCCTCTTCACCCTGCTCTTCATCGCATTGGTAACGTTGGGCGCCTACCTGCTTTCCATCCAAAGCAAACAATTCGCCGTCGCCGCCTTCCCTATTCGCCTTCGGCGCCGTCTTCGCCCAAATTCGGCAGCCTCGCCCCTCTACATCCG
>CAKMQH010000073.1 GCA_927911515.1 uncultured Neisseria sp. | reverse complement strand
AGCCATGTATCGCGTAAGGCGAACTGTTGGGACAATGCGCCGATGGAGAGCTTCTTTGATGAAACAGATAGATGATTATATGGATTACTACAACCGGGAGCGTTGCAGTTTGAAATTGAAAAGCTGAGTCCTGTCGCATACAGAACCCGGCTTGCACAGAGCGCCTGAATAGGCTTTTATGAGTGTCCAAGATTTGGGGGCCAGTTCAGTTTTCAGACGACCTTTTTGTATGGTTGCCGCGTTTTGACGGCAAGGCGGGGCATGTTTTATTTCAACAGATTTTTTAACGCCAAGCGCACGCCTTCACCGACTTCCGTGCTTTTCGGAATACCCTTGATGGCGGCTTTTGCTTCGCGTTCGTTGTAACCCAGCGCGATCAGTGTGTTGACGATGTCGTCCGTTTCGTCGGCGGCAGGCGCAGCGGCGAAAAGCCCGTCGGTGGCGGCATGGGAAACCAGTTTGCCGCGCAGTTCCAAAACCATGCGTTCGGCGGTTTTTTTGCCGATGCCCGGGGCGGAGGAGAGGCGTTTGATGTCTTCGTCGGCAACCGCGCGGGCAAGCTCGTCGGCAGACATGGCGGAGAGTATGCCCAGCGCGGTTTTCGCGCCGATGCCGCTGACTTTGACCAATTGGCGGAACGTCGCCCGTTCGTCGGCAGTGGCAAAGCCGAACAATAAATGCGCGTCTTCGCGGACGACAAGCTGGGTGTAAAGCTGCACGGTTTCGCCCAAGGCGGGCAGGTTGTAGAAAGTCTGCATGGATACGTCGGCTTCGTAGCCGACGCCGTTGACGTCGATGACGATTTGCGGCGGGTTTTTCTCGATGAGTTTGCCGGTCAGTCTGCTGATCATGTCGATTCCGAGTGGCGTTGTAGGGAGAGGGGTCGTCTGAAAACGCGGTTTTGTACGATGGCGGCGTTTCAGACGACCGTGATTGTCTGGTGGATTCAGTTTAAACCGGTACAGCGTTTCCGTATGGTTTGGTTTGCGTGCATCCGAAAGATAATAAAAAAGCTGAGTTTTTCAACTCAGCTTTTTAAATTTGGTGGGTCGTGAGCGATTCGAACGCTCGACCAACGGATTAAAAGTCCGCTGCTCTACCGACTGAGCTAACGACCCGATAAGCCGTGCATTATATGGATGCCGTTGGAGTGTGTCAACTTATTTTTGCCGGTGTCGCATAATTTTTTGTTTCTAATGGGTTTTATGTTTGATTGTCCGGCGTGTTCGGTAAAAAAGCGATGTGCTTACAGCAGCCAGCCGCCGTCGAAACGGTTTAAAAATTCGCTAAATTGCTGTTGCGCCCTCTGGATGATGATTGCGTCCTGCGTTTCCAGTACGGCTTCAAAACGCGCCATTTCTGCGGCGATGATGTGCCGGTTGTCTCCGAGAAATTCTTCGTACAGGCGTTTGGCTTTTTCCAACAGATAGATATTGTGCTGCTGGTCGCGCGGATGAATTTTCAAGGCGGCGAGTTTGCGCAGGGAGGCTTCGATTTCTTCAGGCGTCAGGCTTTGGCTGTTTTGACGGAAAACCTGATTCATGTGCAGATTCAGGTCGCGGTTGCTGATATCGACTTCCAAAAGCCCGTTGACATCGTAGCTGAAGCGGACGTCTATCGATACCTGACCTTTCGGCTTGGGCGGGACGTTGACCGACAGTTCGCCCAGTTTCAGGTTTTCTTTCGCCAACATGGATTCGCCCTGCAAAACTTCGACACTGATCACTTTCTGCCCGTCGTGGGAAGTAATGAAAGTTTCGACGCGTGAAACGGGAACGGGCATATTGCGTTCAATAATCGGGAAAAACCGTCCGGTAACGTATTGGTCGCCGATGTCCATGCCGGCTTCCGTGCCGAGCGAGAAGGGCATCACGTCGGTAAGGACGACTTCTTCCACGCTTTCGTTACGCGCAATCAGCGCCGCTTGCACCGCCGCGCCGCGTGCAATGGCTTCGTCGGGATTGACCGAAACAAGCGGGATGCGGCGGAACAATTGGGCAATGGAGTGACGGATCATCGGCATCCGCGTCGCGCCGCCGACCAAAATGATGCCGTCGATTTGCGAAGGGTGCAGCTTGGCATCGCGCAATGCGCGTTCCAGCGGTTGACGCAGGCGGCCCATTAAGGGCGTGGCGGCTTCTTGGAATTCTTCGCGGCTGATGACGGCGGTGTGAACCGTCTCGCCGTCATGGAAACGGACTTCGGCCTGCATGTCTTCGCCGAGTTTGCGTTTGGCGGTTTCCAATGCCTGCCACAATTCGCTGTTTTGCGCCAGTTTGTCGCTTTCAGACGACGTCAGTGTCGTGCATTTTTTCAGGAAACACTGGCGCAGCACGTTGACGAAATCTTCGCCGCCCAAATGGTTGTCGCCCGCGCTGGCGGATACTTGGACGACGCCGTCGAAATAATCGAGTACGGATACGTCAAACGTCCCGCCGCCCAAGTCGTAAATCAAGAAGCGCGTGTCGTCGGGTTTTTCCTGCAAACCGTAAGCAAGGCCGGCGGCAGTCGGTTCGTTGAGCAAACGCAGGACGTTCAAACCCGCCATCTGCGCCGCATTTTTTGTTGCCTGACGCTGGATGGCGTTGAAATAGGCGGGAACGGTCAGAACGACATCACATACCAGTTCTCCTAAAAAGGCTTCTGCGTCTTCTTTCAGGCTTTTTAAAATCAGCGCGGACAATTCTTCGGCACGGAACGTGCGCTTGCCCAAATAGAAGGTTTTATCCGTTCCCATAAATCGCTTGAACGCCGAGGCGGTCAGCGTCGGAGCGGTAGAGAGTCGTTCGCGTGCGGCGATACCGGTCAGGATGCTGCCGTCTTCGGCGACGCTGATGACCGATGGCGTCAGAAAATGGCCGTGTTGGTTGGGAATCAGGCGGGTTTCGCCATTGTGGAACTGGGCAATCAGGCTGTTGGTCGTGCCTAAGTCGATACCGATTTGCAGGGTCATGAATGTCTCGTTTCGGTGTGGTTTGAATGTATAGTGGATTAACTTTAAACCAGTACGGCGTTGCCTCGCCTTAGCTCAAAGAGAACGATTCTCTAAGGTGCTGAAGCACCAAGTGAATCGGTTCCGTACTATCTGTACTGTCTGCGGCTTCGTCGCCTTGTCCTGATT
>CAKMQH010000072.1 GCA_927911515.1 uncultured Neisseria sp. | reverse complement strand
GAGATTGCCAAACGAAACGAATTGCACCGTTTTGCAGTATTGCCGAAGCGATGGGTAGTAGAGCGCAGCTTTTTCCTGGTTGGAAAAGAACAGGCGGCTTTGGAAAAACTGCGAGCGTAAGTTGAGTACCAGTCTGCAAATGGTAGCTTTGGCTTTCTTGGGAGTCCTGCTACGAAGACTATGAACACGCTCTTAGCTCAAAGAGAACGATTCTCTAAAGGTGCTGTAAGCACCAAGTGAATCGGTTCCGTACTATCTGTACTGTCTGCGGCTTCGTCGCCTTGTCCTGATTTAAAGTTAATCCACTATAGTTTGGGATGCTCTCCCTATCCGTTTTCAGACGACCCCTCACTGTTCCCCCGTACAAACTCAGGACAAACAAACATGACCTTAGACCAATGGCTGCGCCATTCGCAGTTGCCGAGACTTGAAGCCCGTATGTTGCTGCAACATGCAGGCGGGTATAGTCGCGTTCAGTTGGTCACGCAAGGCGCCGATCCGCTGCCGGAAGCAGTAGCCGCGCAACTGGATATCCTTCAGACACGTCGTCTGAAAGGCGAGCCGATGGCGTATATTTTGGGCGGACGCGAGTTTTACGGACGATGGTTTGAAGTCAGTCCCGACGTGTTGATTCCCCGTCCCGAAACCGAGCATTTGGTGGAGGCGGTAATCGAACATCTCCCCGCAAACGGGCAGGTTTGGGATTTGGGAACGGGCAGCGGGGCAGTTGCCGTGACAGTGGCGTTGGAAAGAACGGATGCGGCAGTGCGCGCTTCCGACATCAGCGGCGGAGCATTGGCGATTGCCGTAAAAACGCGGAAACTTTGGGCGCAAGGGTCGAATTTGCATTGGGTTCATGGTTTGAGACAGATAAGACGTCGTCTGAAGACAAACACCGCTTTGATGTCATTGTTTCCAATCCGCCTTACATCGAAGCAGGCGACGAGCATTTGAGCCAAGGGGATTTGAGATTCGAGCCGCAAACGGCGTTGACAGATTTTGCCGACGGCTTGACCTGCATTCGAGAGCTGGCGCAGCGCGCGCCGGCATTTTTGAAAGAGGGCGGATGGCTGCTGCTGGAGCATGGTTACAACCAAGGCGCAGCAGTGCGGCAGATTTTGACGGCAAACGGCTTTGCCGAAGTCCGTACGCAACAAGATTTGGCAGGGCTGGACAGATTGACCTTAGGCATGTTCCGCCATGTTGAATAATGTATAGCGGCTCCAAGTGAAGCCGCCAATCTGCTGCCTGCCGCATCAAGTCAGTTTATAGCGGTTTAATCATGCAGCGTCGCGGCATGCAAAGTATTTTCCAATAAAGTAGCAATCGTCATCGGACCGACTCCGCCAGGTACAGGGGTAATCATTCCGGCACGTTCTTTTGCCACATCAAACTCCACATCGCCACACAAGCTGCCGTCTTCCAAACGGTTAATCCCGACATCAATCACCACCGCGCCGGGTTTAATCCATTCCCCTTTGACAAAATTGGGAATCCCGACACCCACCACCACAATATCGGCAGCCCCGACTTCTTTGTCCAAGTTTTCCGTCGCGCTGTGGCAAATCGTTACCGTGGCGCGGGCAAGCAGCAGCTCCAATGCCTGCGGGCGTCCGACAATATTCGATGCCCCGACGACCACCGCTTTCTTACCTTTCGGATCGATGCCGTAAGCCTCCAGCAGCGTCATCACACCCTTGGGCGTACAAGGGCGCATCAGCGGCATTTTTACCACCAAACGACCCACGTTATAAGGATGGAAGCCGTCCATATCTTTGTCCGGATGGATACGTTCCAAAACAGCCTGACTGTCCAAGCCTTCAGGAAGCGGAAGCTGCACCAAAATACCGTCTACTTCCGCGTTCGCATTCAATTCATCAATCAGTTTCAGCAAATCTTCCTGAGAAGTTGATGCAGGCAGTTCATAAGACAAAGACCTGATGCCGCATTTTTGGCAGGCGGATTTCTTGTTGCGGACATATACCGCGCTGGCAGGATTGTCCCCGACCAATACCACCGCCAAACAAGGCGCACGCAATCCCGACTCAAGCCGTTTGGCTACCGCAGCGGATACCAGCTGCAAACGTTCCTGCGATATTTTCTTACCGTCAATCAATTGAGCTGTCATGAAAGTTCCATTCGGTTATGAATAAATAGCAAGGACAATTATCGCATTTTTAAACCGATTTGGCAGGCGGATAACAGCAAAAACCTGAGCCATATTTTTGAACCGTATTGCACCTTATGCAAAGTATGCGGAAAACTAAATTTCAAATAAAAATAAACAGATAATTTAGGAAAAAGAAAAAATAGCTCAAATTGGATTGACAGGATTTCGGCATATCTGTATATTTTCATTCTTCAGTCGGGGGCGTAGCGCAGCCCGGTAGCGCATCTGCTTTGGGAGCAGAGGGTCGTGAGTTCGAATCCCACCGCCCCGACCACCAAAATTCAGCACGAATCGGCAATGAGCGCCCGTAGCTCAACCGGATAGAGCACCGACCTTCTAAGTCGGGGGTTACAGGTTCGATTCCTGTCGGGCGTGCCAAAAGTTAATGGTGGCTGTAGCTCAGTTGGTAGAGCCCCGGATTGTGATTCCGGTTGTCGTGGGTTCGAGCCCCATCAGCCACCCCAAATAAAAAATCCTGCATAGCAATATGCAGATTTTTTATTGTCTATTACATTTCAAATAGCGATCGGACTTGTGCATCATCCATGAGAATTGAAGTATTTGGCTTGTGAATTGTCGTTTTATGCAGAATAAACTTTTAAGTGGTTTTGAGGTCGTCTGAAAACAAAACTTCTGAGGAAAACACAGTGTTTCTGCGAAGCTGAAGACTCACATGGAGAAAAGGAGAACCATCATGCCCGTCCCTACCCACTTGCAGCCTTATGTTCAAGCCGAAAGTCTGCATAGTTTCGACGGTATCGAGTACCGTTTTGCCATCGCCCATAGTGGTTCAAACCGTTTTCTCATTCGTTACTATGGCGAATTTTGCGATAGCCTGATTACTGATACAGATAACGCTCCGGTCAAAGTTGTCGCCGTTGAGCCTGAAAGCGGGCAGGAAATTCTACTGTTTGATGGCGGTAGGCACGGCTACAATGCCATGTTGTGCGACGAACATTCTGAAGATTCCCTGAATAATCGACATCTACAAGATTTGGATGACACGTTGTACCAAATTGAAGTTCATGCCTTCTACAATATTGACTATGAAGCCGAGCGCGAAGATTTTTTGCGATGAAAACGGCAAAGTAGAGCTGATAAACGGGGAAATCATAGATTTTGATCGACTACTGCAGGATGGTATGGATGCAATAGCCATTGAGCTTATTGATCCGCAAGGGAAACAGCGTGAAATTGTGAGGGAAGAGCTGGCATGATTTGCCGGTTGATGGAGCAAATCGAAGTATCACTGTATTTCACTAAAACCAACTGCCATTCGTGATGGGGAAAGTAATTGACCAATATAGCAGGCTGACTGATGCAGTACATTTGAAACCATTCACTGGGGGATGGTTAAGAATCTTACAGATTTTAGTGAATCCAAAAAAAGAGATAACTTTAAAGAAGTTTTTGAACGCCAGCTTCGGGGTAATAGTTTTTGAAACAATAACATAGGAAAAAAGAAAATGAAAAGATTATTTATATTTGCTTTAGCTTGCTTCACCACGAGCTGTACTTTAACCCACAAAGTCGAATCATTGCCTGATGCAGAATTTAATCAACCTTATTCAGTAAGCGTAAATTTTACCGGAGGGCTTAGATCATATCCTGACTCTTTGCGCGCAACTATTACGCCTGAAGATTCGGGTTTATCTGTTTCCTCTGTAACAGGGAAATGGGATAATGAAGCGGTTATTTCCGGAACTCCAATGACAAAACAGGATATTAAGATTGAACTATCTTATTGAGACCTTTGCAAAATTCCCCAAAATCCCCTAAAATTCCCACCAAGCATTTAGGGGATTTTCCATGAGCACCTTCTTCCAGCAAACCGCCCAAGCCATGATTGCCAAACACATCGACCGCTTCCCACTATTGAAGTTGGATCAAGTGATTGATTGGTCAACCGATCGAACAGTACCTGTAATCGTCAAACAACCCGTTACCTTAGAGACCAC
>CAKMQH010000071.1 GCA_927911515.1 uncultured Neisseria sp. | reverse complement strand
CTTTCAAGTGCCTAATCGTATCGAGTTTGGTCACGATATAAAAACAAAAAAGCGCGAACCTTGCGATTCGCGCTTTTTTTCAGACGACCTTAATTATTTCTTGTCGTCTTTTACTTCTTCAAAGTCGGCATCTACCACGTCATCGTCTTTCTTGGCGGAAGACGGTTCGGCTTGTGCGCTTTCGCCTGCTTGGGCTTCAGCTTGTGCTTGCGCGTAAACCATTTCACCCAGTTTTTGGCTGGCTGCGCCCAGTGCTTCGGCTTTGGCATCGATGGCGGCTTTGTCGTCGCCTTTCACGGCTTCTTCGGCTTCTTTCAGCGCGGCTTCGATTTTTTCTTTCTCAGCTGCGTCGAGTTTGTCGCCGTAGTCCGCCAAAGATTTTTTCACGGAGTGAATCAGGGCCTCGGCTTGGTTGCGGGAAGCGACCAATTCAGTCAGTTTTTTATCTTCCTCGGCATTGGCTTCGGCATCTTTCACCATGCGTTCGATTTCTTCTTCGCTCAAGCCTGAAGAACCTTGGATAGTGATGTTGGCGGCTTTGCCCGTGCCTTTGTCTTTGGCGGAAACGTGCAGGATGCCGTTGGCGTCAATGTCGAAGGTGACTTCGATTTGCGGCATGCCGCGCGGTGCGGGCGCGATGTCGGTCAAATTGAACTGCCCCAAAGATTTGTTGGCGGAAGCGCGTTCGCGCTCACCTTGCAGTACATGGATGGTTACTGCGCTTTGGTTGTCTTCGGCGGTAGAGAACACTTGCGACGCTTTGGTCGGGATAGTTGTGTTCTTCTGAATCAGCTTGGTCATCACGCCGCCCATGGTTTCGATACCCAAAGACAGAGGGGTTACGTCCAGCAGCAATACGTCGCTGCGACCGCCGCTTAACACTTCGCCCTGAATCGCTGCGCCTACGGCAACGGCTTCGTCAGGGTTTACGTCTTTGCGAGGCTCTTTGCCGAAGAACTCTTTAACGGCTTCTTGTACTTTCGGCATACGGGTTTGGCCGCCGACCAAAATTACATCGTCGATGTCGCTGGTGCTCAAACCGGCATCTTTCAATGCGGTGCGGCAAGGCTCGATAGAACGGGCAATCAGGTCTTCAACCAAGCTCTCGAATTTGGCGCGGGTGATTTTCATCGCCAAGTGTTTCGGGCCGGTTGCGTCCATGGTGATGTACGGCAGGTTGATTTCGGTTTGCTGGCCGCTGGACAATTCGATTTTGGCTTTTTCGGCAGCTTCTTTCAGACGCTGCAATGCCATCACGTCTTGTTTCAAATCAATGCCTTGTTCTTTTTTTGAACTCGGCGATGATGTAGTCGATGAGGCGTTGGTCGAAGTCTTCGCCGCCGAGGAAGGTATCACCGTTGGTGGAGAGCACTTCAAACTGTTTTTCGCCGTCCAAATCGGCAATTTCGATGATGGAAATATCGAAGGTACCGCCGCCCAAGTCGTATACGGCGATTTTGCGGTCACCTTTGGCACCTTTGTCCATACCGAATGCCAAAGCGGCAGCGGTCGGTTCGTTGATAATGCGTTTTACGTCCAAACCGGCGATGCGGCCTGCGTCTTTGGTGGCTTGACGTTGGCTGTCGTTGAAGTAGGCGGGAACGGTAATCACGGCTTCGGTTACTTTCTCACCCAAGTAAGCTTCGGCGGCCTCTTTCATTTTACGCAGGATTTCTGCGGAAACTTGCGGAGGAGACAGCTCTTTGCCTTGCGCTTTCACCCATGCGTCACCGTTGTTGGCTTTGATGATTTCGAAAGGCATGGATTCGATATCGCGTTGGACTTCTTTGTCTTCAAATTTATGACCAATCAAACGTTTGACAGCGTAGATGGTGTTTTTAGCGTTGGTTACAGCTTGGCGTTTTGCCGGTGCGCCGACGAGGACTTCGCCGCCGTCCAGATAAGCGACGACAGACGGCGTAGTGCGTGCGCCTTCTGCGTTTTCGATGACTTTGGTTTGACCGTTTTCAGAAATGGCCAAACAAGAGTTGGTTGTACCTAAGTCGATACCGATTACTTTTGCCATATTTATATTGCTCCTAAAAAGATTTTTCTAAGTTAATAATCGTGTGGAACATTTTGTTCCGTTGACCTGTAAATAGGGTTGTCCGATATTTTTTCAAGGGTTTTGTTGAAATTTTTTTTTATATAAAATTCAACAAGTTAAACTATTTATCCACAAGACGGCATTTTGTTTTTCAGACGACCTTGTCTTTGTTTTCCGATTGGGCATCATCAGAATGATTTTCCAAAAGCGGGATTGAAGGCTGAGGAACTGGGAAGGGTCGTCTGAAAATTTTATGCTTGATAAACTTCATCAAGCGGTGCCTTCAGGATTCTTGTTTCGCCACGACTACCATCGCGGGACGCAATACGCGGTCGGACAGGGTGTAGCCTTTTTTCATGACGCTGACGATGGTGTTCGGCTCTTGCTCGCTGACGACCGTCTGCATCGCCTGATGCTGGTGCGGGTCGAGTTTGTCGCCGGGCTGCGGTTGATTTCTTTGATGTGTGTGGCGTCAAACGCTTTTTTGCAATTCGTTCAGCGTCATCTGTACGCCCATTTTCAGCGCGTCGAAATTGCCGCTTTGGTCGAGCAGCGCCATTTCGAGATAGTCTTTGACCGGCAGCATTTCGGCGGCGAATTTTTGTCCGGCAAACTTATGCGTATCGGCAATTTCCTGCTGATGGCGGCGGCGCAGGTTTTGCTCGTTCGCCAGACCGCGCAGCTCGCTGTCTTTCAGCTGTCCTTCCAGCTCGGCGATACGCGCCTGCAATTCTTCGTAAGTCGGCGGTTCGGCAGTTTCAGGTTGTTCGGTATTGGGGGTTTGGGCGGCCTCTGCGTTTACCGCCTCTTCGGTTTCGTTTTGATATTGTTCGTGATGTTCGCTCATTTCGTGCATCCTTTGGAATGGTTTGAATCGAATGTTACTTTATATAAGGTCGTCTGAAAAAACTTCAAGCACACGGAAACCATCATAAGCATATTCCGCAATGCGCTATCGCAAATCGTTGATAAAAGGTAAGATACGCCGACACCATCCTATTTTCAGACGACCCCCGATATGAAAAAAGATCACCTGAACACAACCGATTTCAACCTCTGGCACACCATCCGCGAAGAAACCGCAGCCGCAGCCGCAGCCGAACCGATGCTGGCGAGCTTTTTGCACCAAACCGTGTTGCGCCACGATTCGCTCGATTCTGTCCTCGCCTACCACCTCTCCAGCAAACTTGGCAGCCCGATTATGGACGTGCGCGCCTTGTTTGAAATTTACCAGCAGGCATTGGGCAGCGACGCGCGCATCGGCAACTGCGTCGAGGCAGACTTGAAAGCCATTTACGAACGCGACCCCGCGTGCGACGAATATTCGCTGCCGCTTTTGTATTTCAAAGGTTTTCACGCCATTCAGGCGCACCGCATCAACCACTGGCTCTATCAAAACGGCCGCAAAACGCTGGCGTATTTCCTGCAAAACCGTATGTCGGAAGTGTTCGGCGTCGATATTCATCCCGCCGCCCGTTTCGGTCACGGTCTGATGCTCGACCACGCCACCGGTTTCGTGGCGGGCGAGACCGCCGTGTTGGGCAACAATATTTCCATCCTACACGGCGTAACTCTTGGCGGTTCGGGTAAGGAATGCGGAGACCGCCACCCGAAAATCGGCGACGGCGTGATGATCGGCGCGAACGCTTCGATATTGGGCAACATCCGCATCGGCGACAATTCCAAAATCGGCGCGGGCAGCGTGGTCGTTGCGGACGTACCGTCGTCGATTACCGTTGTCGGCGTGCCTGCCAAACCGGTGGGGCGTTCGGTCAAAACCCCGGCGGCGGATATGGATCAAAGCTTACAGGGCGTGGCAATGGATTTTGTGATTTGAACTGAATCGCCTGATTAAGACCGCAGATATAGTGGATTAACTTTAAACCAGTACGGCGTTGCCTTGCCTTGCCTTAGCTCAAAGAGAACGATTCTCTAAGGTGCTGAAGCACCAAGTAAATCGGTTCCGTACTATCTGTACTGTCTGCGGTTTTCGTCGCCTTGTCCTGATTTTTGTTAATCCACTATATAAAAAGGTCGTCTGAAAACCTGATGGATAAGGTTTTCAGACGACCTTTTTGAT
>CAKMQH010000070.1 GCA_927911515.1 uncultured Neisseria sp. | reverse complement strand
AGCGGTGATGAGTTGGTTGAGCTGATATCAGGCATCGTCTTGAGTCGTTAACACAATAAGAAATCAGCCTAACATACTTCTCATATTAGAGAATAATTATTATTTTTTATTCGTATTATTGAAACAATAAAGATTATAGTGGTTAAATTTAAATCAGGACAAGGCGACGAAGCCGCAGACAGTACAGATAGTACGGCAAGGCAACGCCGTACTGGTTTAAAGTTAATCCACTATAAGCCTGCGGCTTACTACCCTCTCCCTAACCCTCTCCCACGGGGAGAGGGGACAAATTGGCTGGAAATCCCAAAATGGCTAAGGTTCGGTATTCTCAAGCCCTCTCCACGGGGATAAGAGACAAACTGGCTGGAAATCCCAAACACGGTTAGGTTTCAGCATCCTCAATCCCCCTCTCCCCGTGGGAGAGAGTTAGGGAGAGGGCAGCGAACCGTCAGGTTTGCTTTTTAGCAATCCTTGGCAGGAAGACCTCATCAACCCTGCCTCTCCAACATCCCTTGAAACCGCAATAATGCCAGCCATAAGAATCCTACGCCGATACAGCCCATGATCAGCATATGCCCCCAGACGATTTCAATCCCCGCGCCGCGGAACAGGATGTCTTGCGAGAATTTGACGAACTGCGTCAGCGGCCAGTATTCGCTGATCAGTTGCGCCGCGTAAGGCATGTTGCTGCGCGGGGATGCGCCGCCGGCAAACAGGTTCATCACGATATACACCGGCAGCATTAGCATACCGAACTGTCCCATCGTCGATGCGAACGTGGCAATCATGATGCCCAGCGACGCCACCGAAAACAGGAACAACGCCAGCCCTACCGCATAAAGCGGCACCGAGCCGATGAGCGGCACGCCTATGCTCAAATGCACGATAAACCACAGCGACGACAACGCTGCCACCCAAATTACGGCGGCATTTGCCAGCACTTTGCCCATCATCAGTTCGAACGCATTGACCGGCATCACCAGCAAATGCTCGATTGTGCCGCGTTCGCGTTCACGGATAACCGCCGCCCCCGTCAATAAAATCAGCAACATACACGACATCGAGCCGATTTGTGAAGTCGGCATGAACCACGCGCTTTCGTCGTTGGGATTGTAGAAGGTGTTGACGACAGATTTGATTAACTCCGGCCGCGGCGCACCGGTGAATTCGTAAATTTCGCGGTTGATAATTTGCGAAAGATACGACGCGCCCACCCCCGCCTGCGTCATCGACGTCGCATCAACCAAAAGCTGCAAATCAGGATTGTGCCCCGCCGCCATGTCGCGCTGAAAATTGGGCGGCACTTCCAAAATAAAGGTGAACTCGCCCTTATCCATCAATCGTCCGAATCCTCTCGCCGCACGTCCTCTACCGGTTTGAAAAACGGATGTTGCACGGCATCGCGGATACGCATGGACAAAACCGAACGGTCTTGGTCGATGATGCCGACAGTGGCGTTTTTCAAATCCGCCCCGACCTGCGCCATCTGATAAATCGTGGCAGTGAAGATGTACACAATCAGCACCATCAGCACCGGATCAGTCAGCACGCTGCGGAACTCTTTGAGCATCAGGGTCAGAATGTTTTTCAGGGTACGCATGGGGGTTCCTGTTGGTAGCTTGCTTTCTCAAAGGTCGTCTGAAAAATTGTCCGGCTGTTTTTCGGGTTTACAGCTTCGGCTTTCCCATTAAAAGTCCGGTAGCAGGTTCGCCGTACACACAATAGAGTCTGCTTTTCCCTAAAAAATCCCGTTGAAACGCAGCGGATAAAGTCAACGCGTATGGAGTCGGCTACCACGCTGATTGGTCAATCCGACTCGTTTAGTCAGACCGACAATGTATAATTATGTTTTTCAAATAAGGTCATTTGGGATCAGCTTTGATTTCAGACGACCTATTTCATCAACCCAATCATAAGGAACTATGATGTCCGTCAAACCTTTTCTGCTCTGCCTGCTTCTCGCTTCCCCTGCCGCTTTTGCCGGCAATCTGTCCTGCCATGAAAGCCCGAAATCCACGGGCAACCCCGAACTCGATGCCATCGTGACCCGCTACGAATGCCGTTATACCGGTTCGCTGCAACAAGCCTACTCCGCCTTTATGAAGCAAGGTTACAACGGCGAAGCACCCTACCCTAAAACCGTTCCTTCCACCCTGCCGCGCAAAAACCTGACCTTGAACAAAAAAGAAAAAATGGAATGCGGCAACGAACCCGAAATTTCCGAATGGTCTCTCAAACTGCGCCGTAAAAATCCCAATCATATCGATATGAAATACCAAGGTTCGGATTGCGCTTCAGCCATCACTACCGAGACGGAATTTAACCGCAAAGGCAAAACCGTCAACATTATTCACAAAGTTTACGCCTCATAAGCGGATAACATCCATATCGTGAAATTTGGCGTTTGCCGCATCATGGGTGGGACTACGGATAAACTGATACGAAAGGCAAACCCACTCCGTAACAGTTTAATCAGCAGTCCCACTTATTCCGTCAGCGCCGCATCTACCGCCGCAAGCGCATGGATGGCGGTGCTGTCGAACACGGGCAGCGGGCTGTCGGTTTCGTTCACAAGCAGGCAGATTTCGGTGCAGCCGAGTATCACGCCCTGCGCGCCTTCGTTCTTTAGACGGCCTATCACGTCATAAAAGTAGCGGGCGGATTCGGGGCGGATTCGGTTCAGACACAGTTCGTCAAAAATAATGCGGTGGATTTCGTCTTGTTCGGCGGCGGTCGGAGTTATGGTTTGTACGCCCTGCGAACCCATGCGCTCCGTATAAAAACCGTCGCTCATGGTAAAGCGCGTGCCAAGCAGGCCGACGGCGGACAAGCCCTGCCGTTTGATGGCGGCGGCGGTGGCATCGACGACGTGCAGCAAGGGGATGCCGGCCGCCTGTTCGATGGCGGGGGCGACTTTGTGCATGGTGTTGGTGGCGAGCAGCAAAAAATCCGCACCGCCCGCTTCGAGCTTCCGCGCGCTTTGCGCCAACACGTTTCCCGCCGCCGCCCAATCGCCGCTTTTCTGCAAACGGACGATTTCTTCAAAATCCACGCTGTCGAGCAGAATTTTGGCGCTGCGGTTGCCGCCCAAACGGCGGTTGGTTTTCGCGGTTGATGATTTGGTAGTAGAGTACGGTGCTTTCGGGACTCATGCCGCCGATGATACCTATGGTTTTCATGTTTTTCCTTTCGTTTGATGTGTGGAGTTAATCAATCCTAGCGTGTCAGCACGAAGCTGTCGTCTATCAGCCGCCACACATTTTCTGCGGGCGTTTGCGCCAATACGATGCTCAACCAGTGTTCTTTGTTCATGTGGTAGGCGGGCAGGATGCCTGCGTCGCGCGCATGCGCCGATGTGTTCGGGGCGGCATTTGACGTTGACGATTTCCGTCAGACCGCCCTCGCCCCTGCCCAGTTTTCAGACGGCACGGGCATATACAGGCAGAACCATTTGCGTTTGCCCGTGTGGCGGAACACGGCAAAGTCGGGGAATTTCGCCCACGGATATTCTGCCACCGCGCCGTAGCGTTCGACCAGTCCGTCAAACAGGGTTGTTCGGTTCATGGCGTTTCTTTCTTTAATAGTGGGTTAAGGTTCGGGGTGGACATCCATACGCGCCTGCTGAGTTTTCAGACGACCTCTCACTTCTCCTGCTTCTTCAACAACAAACACGCCAAAATCAGGCTGGTGGCGGCAAAGGCGGCGATGGCGGCATATTCATGCAGCAGGTCGGCGGTGTGCAGCCCTTTGGTAAAACTGCCGACGCTGACGGTGTAGTACCACGACGACGGGAAGGTTTTGCCGATAATCAGCGCGCCGCCTTCCATGGTGGACAGCGGGTAGAGAAAGCCGGAATAGGTTTGCGCGGGGATCATAGTGATGATGGCGGTGGCGAAGATGGCGGCAAGCTGGGAGCGCACGAAGCAGGAAATCAAAAGCCCCAGCGCGGTGGTGGCGGACACCATCAAGAGCGTGCCGATGGCGAGTCCGGCAAACGAGCCTTTGAGCGGCACGCCGAACAGGTAAATAATCATCAGCATCATGGCGGCGAAGTTGACCATGCCGACGGCGATATAGGGAAGCTGTTTGCCGATCAGATATTGCGCCACGGCGGCAGGCGATGCGTAGAAATTGGCGATAGAGCCGATTTCGCGTTCGCGCACCACGCCGACCGCCGACATCATGGCGGGGATCATCATCAACACCAGCATCATCACGCCCGGAGCGATGGCGTTAATACTGTCGAAATCCTGATTGTACATAAAGCGCGGTTCGATGCCGGCGGGGGCTTTGAGCGAAACGGGCAGCCCGCTTTCGGCGATGCGGTCTTTAGTGTAGGCGGTAATCAGGCTGCCGATGTAGCCGCGGATGTTGGTGGCGTTAAACGGCATGGAGCCGTCCACATAAAAAACCGACTTCGGGTTTGAGCCCGCGCGCCAAATCACGCCCGAAACCGCTCGGAATATCGATGACCAATATGGCGCCGGAGCTTTTGAGCACGGTGTCGATTTCGGCTTCGGACTGTATCGGCGGCTGTTGGAGGAAGTAGCGCGAACCGTCGAAATACTCAACCAGCTCGCGGCTGGCGGCGGTTTGGTCGCGGTCATAAACGGCGAATTTCAGATTCCGCACGTCAAACGAAATCCCCCAAGATACCGACGCCATAATAATCAGCGGACCGAACACGGCGAAAAACAGGCGGATTTTGTCGCGCAAAAGCTCTTTGGCTTCGCGGCGGGCGAAGGTCCAAATCATGGAAAAACGGTATTTGAAGGTGTCGGTGTTTGGGTTGTCTCGTAAGGTATGTGAACTTTGTTCACGCACGCTGTTTTGGGTTTCAGACGACCTCGTATCTTTTTGAAGGTCGTCTGAAAGTTCAGAATACCTGTCATCCGATTTCCTTTCCGCGTGCGTGGCTTGCGCCACACACCCTACGGTCGGAGTTTCTACTGGTAGGGCGTATGAACTTTTGTTCACGCACGCCGTTTTGGGTTTCAGACGACCCTG
>CAKMQH010000069.1 GCA_927911515.1 uncultured Neisseria sp. | reverse complement strand
GTACGGCGTTGCCTCGCCTTAGCTCAAAGAGAACGATTCTCTAAGGTGCTGAAGCACCAAGTGAATCGGTTCCGTACTATCTGTACTGTCTGCGGCTTCGTCGCCTTGTCCTGATTTTTGTTAATCCACTATAAGCGCGGGAACGGATAGGCTGGATATGAAAAAGGTCTCTGAAAACTGGTTTTCAGACGACCTTTTGACTTTATTAGCCGATTTTAAGGCTGATAGCTGGGTTTCATGCCGTTGGGCAGGAGTTGCCAGACGTAGCCTGTGGTTTTCATTTTGCCGGCAACTTCGCCTGCTTCGTCGCCGTAGCCCCAGAAGTAGTCCACGCGGACTGCGCCTTTGATGGCGCTGCCTGTGTCTTGCGCCATGATGAGGCGGTTTAGGGCTTTTTTGGTGGTCGGATGGGCGGTGGCGACAAACAACGGCGCACCTAAGGTGATGTAGTGGCGGTCGATGGCGCCCGCGTATTCACCCAAGAGCGGTGTGCCCAATGCGCCGACCGGGCCGGCTTCGCTGCTGCCGGTCAGTTCGCGGAAGAAGACGTAGCTGGGGTTTTGTCCCAAGACTTCGGCGAGGCGGCCGGGGTTTTGCTTCATGTAGGCCTTGATGCCCTGCATGCTGGTTTGTGCGAGGGTGAGGTAGCCTTTGTCTGCCATGTAGCGTCCGATGGAGACGTAGGGGTGTTCGTTTTTGTCGGCGAATCCGATGCGGATGTATTTGCCGGACGGGGTTTTCAGACGACCTGAACCTTGAATGTGCATGAAGAAGAGTTCGACGGGGTCTTCTGCGTAACCGAGGATGGGGGCTTTGCCGTTGAGCGCGCCGCCGTTGATTTGGTTGCGGGTGTAATAAGGAACGAAGCGGCTGCCTTCAAATCTGCCTTTGAGGGCGGTGCTGCGGGCGGTAATGGGGAACTGGGACAGGTCGGCGGTGTGTGTGCCGCTGTTGTCGATGACGCCGCTGTTGGCACCGGTTTGGCGGATGCGGACGGTGGCTTTGCTGCTTCTTAAATTGGCGGACAGGGGGACGGAAACGAAGTCGTTGGGGATGCCGTAGATGGGGAAGCGGGCTTTGCTTGTGGCTTTGTCATCGCCGAGCAGGACGGGCTCGTAGTAGCCTGTGATGGTGCCGGCGGGGTTGCCGTTGTTGCTGACTTGCCAAGGGGTGAAATAGCGTTCGAAGAAATGCTTGGCTTGGAATGGTGAACGGGCGTCTGCATGGCTTGGGCGCACACGTCTTGCCAGCCTGCGCGGTTTTTGAGTTTTTCGCAGCCTAAGCGGAAGGATTGGAGGCTTTTGGTGAAGTGTTGGGTGCTCCAGTGCGGCAGTTCTTGGTGGGACACGACGGTGTAGGTCGCGCCGCCGCCGCTGACGGTGGTGCCGACGGGGTCGGGTGTGCCGGTCGGGCGGTCGGGGCCTTTGATGGTGGTGGTGTCGACTTCGGGGAGGTTTTTGATGCGTTTGCTCGGGCAGGCGGAGAGGATGGCTGCGGCGATGGTCAGGAGTGTGATGCGGTACAGGTGTTTTTTCATAATGTTGTCTTAAAGGTCGTCTGAAATCTGCCGTCGGATGGTGTGAAATCTATCAAGCTGCTGCGCTGACTTGCTTTAAGAAGCAAGCTGAACGATTTTCTTGCGTCTTCGGCTTGCTGCCTCGGATTGCTTCTCGATTGATTTCATGTTGGAAGAACAGATTTGCAGGCGGGATATTTGGTCCGTTTATTCAAGAGCTTGGAATTTTAACACAGTTTGCCTGCCTGCTTCGGCGGTATGGAAAAAGGTCTCTGAAAACCTTGTATATCGGTTTTCAGACGACCTTTGCCGTATCTTAGCCAATCTTATTTCTGATTGTCTTCGATGATTTTTTTGAGGTGTGGCATGGGGCTGTATCCGCTTTGGCTGCGGCCGTTCGGGAAAACGAGGGTAGGTGTGCCGTTGAAGCCGAATTGTTCGCCCAAAGAAGTGGTTTCGGCAACGGGATTGTCGCAATTGGCTTTGCCGCTCGGGAATTGGCCTTTGCGCATCCAGTCGGTCCAGGCTTGGGTCGGGTTAGGCTGACACCACAGGATTTCGGCTTTACGCGCGGCATCGGGGTGCAGGCTCGGAATCGGCATCATGAAGTTGTAGATCGTGATGTCGGTCATTTTTTCAAACTCGTGTTCCAAGCGTTTGCAGTACGGGCAGTCGGGGTCGGAGAAGACGGCGACTTTCAGCTTGCCGTTGCCGCGCACTTCTTTAATCGCTTTGTCCAAAGGCAGGGAGGCGAAGTCGATTTTGTTCAAATCGGCGGCGCGTTCGTCGGTCAGGCTTTTGCGCGTGTTGACGTCGATGAGGTCGCCGACGAACATATAGTCGCCTTTGGCATCGGTGTAAATGATTTGTTTGCCGCTGACAACGACTTCATAAATGCCTTGAATAGGGGTTTCGCTGACGCTGATGACTTTCAGGCCTTGGGATTCGTAAATTTTTTCGAGGCGGGCTTTCAAGGCTTCGCCGACTTTGCCTTGCACGGGGGCGGCGGGCTTGGCGGCTGAAGAGGGTGCTGCATTTGCCTGTGAAACGGGCGTTTGCCCGCACGCGGTCAGTGAGATCAGAGCGATGGGGGCTAAGATTTTGATTAATTTGGTTTTCATTTTTAAGTATAGGCGTGTGTCAAGAAAACCGCATTGTATCAAACCTCTGTCATGCCTGCATTGTATTGAGGCTCAATTTATCGTCTGAAAATAGCTTTCGGCTGTTAAAATACGCAAAAAAATGATTTGCCTGCCTGTATGATCTACCACCGCATCGCCGTAAACGTGCCGCTTTCAGACGGCCTTTTGACTTATTCCCATTCCGAGCCGCTGCCGCTGGGCGCGCGGGTGCTTGTGCCTTTCCGCAACAAGACCGTGGTCGGGATTGTGTGGGAAACGGATATTGCGCCGGATATGGACGCGGCGCGGATTTTGGGCGTTCGGACGGCCTTTTCGGACGAGCCGCCGCTGCCTCAAAACTGGCGTGATTTGCTCTCGTTTACGTCGCGTTATTACCACTATCCGACGGGGCAGGCGGTGTTTGCCGCGCTGCCGCAGGGTTTGAAGGAAACGCGTGCGGTGGAAATGCCGCAGCCACCGTTGTTTTACGCGCTGAACGAAGCGGGCAGGGCGCAAACGCCGCCGCCGGCGCGGTTCAACAAAAAAGCGGCTCTGTGGGACGCGCTGTTGTCGGGCGGGATGACGATGGCGGCGTTGAAGCAGGTGAACGCGCAGGCGGCGAAGTTAATTGAGGATTGGACGGAAAAGGGTTGGATTGAAACGACGGAAGCGGCGAAACCCGTTTTAAGGTCGTCTGAATTTCAGCTCAACGCCAACCAGCAACAAGCTTCCGATGAAATTCAGACGACCTTCGGCAGCTTTCAGCCGTTTCTGCTGTACGGCATCACCGGCAGCGGCAAGACCGAGGTATATTTTGATGCGATGGCGAAAGTGTTGGCGCAGGGGCGGCAGGTGTTGTTTCTGTTGCCCGAAATCAACCTCACGCCGCAGCTTTTGAAGCGGGTGGAAAACCGTTTCGCTGACGTGCCGACCGCCGTGTTGCACAGTCAGATGGCGGCAGGCAAGCGCACGCAGGATTATCTGCGCGCCATGTTGGGGCAGGCGAAGCTGGTGATCGGCACGCGGCTGGCGGTGTTTACGCCTTTGCCTGATGTCGGGCTAATTGTGGTCGATGAGGAACACGACGGCTCGTTCAAACAGGACAACGAATTGCGCTACCACGCCCGCGATTTGGCGGTGTGGCGGGCGAAGCAGAGCGGCTGTCCCATCATATTGGGCAGCGCCACGCCCAGCTTAGAGAGCTGGCACAAGGCGCAAAGCGGCGCGTACCGCCTGCTGCAACTGACCGAGCGCGCCCATGCCGCCGCGCAACTGCCGCAAGTGGACATTCTCAACGTAGGTCGTCTGAAACTCGACAACGGCTTCTCGCCGCAAGCCTTGCAGCTTTTGAAACAGAACTTCGAAGCGGGCGGCATGTCGTTGGTGTACCTCAACCGGCGCGGTTTCGCACCCGCGCTGTTTTGCGGAGACTGCGGCCATACCTTCGGCTGTCCGAACTGCTCCGCCAAAATGGTGCTGCACCAACGCGCCCGCCAACTGCGCTGCCACCACTGCGACCACCGCGAACCCATTCCGTTCAAATGCCCCGACTGCGGCAACCAAGACCTGACCGCTGTCGGTCACGGCACGCAGCGCGTCGAAGAAACCCTGCGCGCCTTCCTGCCCAAGGCAGCCGTCGTCCGCGTCGACAGGGACAGCACGGCGCACAAAAACGACTGGGCGGATTTGTACCGCCGCATCGCCGACAATGAAATCGACATTTTGGTCGGCACGCAGATGCTTGCCAAAGGCCATGATTTCGCGCGGCTCAATCTTGTTATCGTATTAAACGCCGACGGCAGCCTGTATAGCGCGGACTTTCGTGCGCCGGAAAGGCTGTTTGCCGAGCTGATGCAGGTGTCCGGCAGGGCGGGGCGCGCCGACAAACCCGGCAAGGTGTTGATACAGACCGAACTGCCCGAACATCCCGTCTTTGCCGCCGTCAAAGCGCAGGACTACGCCGTGTTTGCCGAAAACGAATTGAACGAACGGCAAATGTTCGCCATGCCGCCCTTCGGTTTCCAGACCGCCGTTCGCGCCGACGCGCCGCGCGTTGCCGATGCGATGGAATTTCTCAACGCCGCCAAAGAAACCCTCGCCCCGCTTTTGCCCGAAAGCGTCTCCCAGTTCGGCGCCGCCCCCATGCTGATGGTGCGCCTCGCCGAACGTGAACGCGCGCAAATCTTCCTCGAATCAACATCCCGACAGGATTTGCACCGCGCCGTGAGTTTGTGGGTGCAGGTGTTGCAGCAGAACAGGGACGGCAAAATCCGATGGTCGGTGGATGTGGATGTGCAGGAAGCGTAAGCGGGATAGGGAAGGGGTCGTCTGAAAAACGTCAGACAAAGCGTTTCAGACGACCTCCCTGTTTAAACCGTTTTCATGGTTGGTGAAAAGCGGCAAGGCAAGATGAGCAAGGTTGCGCCTGCACTTAAAAACATTTGAGCCTTCACAAAAGCCCTACGATAAAATACGCAATATGAAAGCCTGATGCTGCGCCGCAGTTTGCAGCTCCGGCTTTGCTCAATATCGCCCATTTTTAGTTCCATACGGAGTTTGCATGTATAGTGGATTAAATTTAAATCAGGACAAGGCGACGAAAGCCGCAGACGGTACAAATAGTAAGGCAAGGCGAGGCAACGCCGTACTGGTTTAAATTTAATCCACTATAAAAATCAAGGCTTGAATAGAGGCAATTTACTTTTCCCGAAAAAATCATGGATAAAAAACATGAAATTCTTACTGCTTTTATTAATCCCGATAGGATTCACCTTATTCATCATCAGCCTGAAACACATGCTCCGGTATGTCAGCACCGAAATAGTCTATGAAATGCCCTGTACCGAGCAAGAGGGAACATTTACGCTGACAAAAAAAGGGAAATATAGCGTATGGCTTATGGACAAACAGTTTATAAGAGTAACACTGGGCGCGCTCAGTTTAAGCATCATCAATCAAAAAACAGGCAAACATATCCCTCAATCAGGATGTCTCTCACTTGAAGTGAACGGCTTTGGAACAACCCGAAACGTATTATTTTGTTTTCAAGCAGAAGAAGGAACATATGTTCTTTCGATAAACAACAAAAGAGAGCCCAAAGGTGTCGTCAATAATTTGATTACAGCCACGCTGGGACCGGTTGATTACAGCAAATTTTCTCTTCAAGTCCGTCCGTATGTTTCCGTAATCGTTTTCGCGCTGTCTATGCTCGGCTTGATGATAGGCGCAGGGTGCATGCTTGTCGGGATTATTATTCCTTTCGCCATATAAGTCTCCTAGGGGCTGTCGATATTTAATAGTCCGGACATATCGGGAACGCTCTAACAGCTTCAAACCCAGCACACCATCACTCTTTTCTTCAAACACAAAACACACGACAAGGGGCACAATCATGCGCCCCTTGTTCATTATAGTGGATTAACAAAAATCAGGACAAGGCGACGAAGCCGCAGACAGTACAGATAGTATGGAACCGATTCACTTGGTGCTTCAGCACCTTAGAGAATCGTTCTCTTTGAGCTAAGGCGAGGCAAAGCCGTACTGGTTTAAAGTTAATCCACTATATCCGCAGGCGAAGCCTTTTCAGACGACCTTACACGCCCAAATATCCTTCCCTGCTGGCAAGCCATCTTGCCAGATGCGCCTCGACGATTTCGGGGTTTTGTTCAATCAGCATCGGGGCGATTTCGCGCGCTTGTTCCAAGAGGTGCAGGTCTTCTTCGAGGTTGGCGAAGCGCAGCATGGGAACACCGCTTTGGCGCGCGCCGAGAAATTCGCCGGGACCGCGGATGTTGAGGTCTTGGCGGGCGATTTCGAAGCCGTCGGTGTGTTCGTAGATGACTTTCAGCCGCGCTTTGGCGAGTTCGCTCAAGGGTTCGGCAAACAGGAGGACGCACACGCTTTCTGCCGCGCCGCGCCCTACCCGCCCGCGTAATTGGTGCAGCTGCGCCAAGCCCATGCGCTCGGCGTGTTCGATCACCATCAGGGCGGCGTTGGGCACATCTACGCCGACTTCGATAACGGTGGTGGCGACCAAGACGTTCAGGCGGCCTGCGGCAAATTCCGCCATGACTTCGGCTTTTTCGGCGGCTTTCATGCGCCCGTGTACCAAGCCGATGTTGAGTTCGGGCAATGCCGCCTGAAGCTGCTCGAGGGTTTCGGTAGCGGTTTGCAGTTGCAGGGTTTCGCTCTCTTCAATCAGCGGGCAGACCCAGTATGCCTGCTGCCCTTTGCGGCAGATGTTGAGGACGAAGCCTTCGACTTCGGCGCGGCGGATATTGTTGACGAGGCGGGTTTTAATCGGGGTACGCCCGGGAGGCAATTCGTCGATGACGGACACGTCCAAATCGGCGAAGAAACTCATGGCGAGCGTGCGCGGGATGGGGGTGGCGGACATCATCAGCTGGTGGACGTCGCGCCCTTTGTTTTTGAGGGCGAGGCGTTGGGCGACGCCGAAGCGGTGTTGTTCGTCCACAATCACCAAGCCTAAATTTTTGGAACTCGACGTCCGTCTGAAAACAGGGTCGTGCGTGCCGACGGCGATTTTGACGGT
This sequence comes from uncultured Neisseria sp., assembly GCA_927911515.1. Taxonomy (GTDB): domain Bacteria; phylum Pseudomonadota; class Gammaproteobacteria; order Burkholderiales; family Neisseriaceae; genus Neisseria. The sequence goes on along the minus strand of CAKMQH010000069.1, from coordinate 143 downwards.
GCCGTCGGCGAGTTTGGCTTTGGCTTTCTTCTTTGGCTTTTGCGTCTGGCTGCCGGAGAGCCAGACGACTTCGAGTCCTAAAGGTTCGAGCCATTGTTTGAACTTGATGAAATGCTGTTCGGCAAGGATTTCGGTCGGCGCCA
>CAKMQH010000068.1 GCA_927911515.1 uncultured Neisseria sp. | reverse complement strand
CCTTGGCGTTCGAGTTCGCGCATGGTGTCGAGCACGGCTTTGTGTTCGGTTTTGACGGTGATGAGGTGTTTGCCTTTGGTTTTGTAGAAGTTTGCCGCGCCTTTGATGGCGAGGTTGTCGGACTCGGTCGCGCCGCTGGTGAAGACGATTTCTTTAGGGTCGGCGTTAATCAGGGCGGCGATGTCGGCGCGGGCTTTTTCGACGGCTTCTTCCGCTGTCCAGCCGAATGCATGGCTGTTGGAAGCGGGGTTGCCGAAGGTTTCGGTCAGATAGGGAATCATTTTTTCGGCAACGCGTTTGTCAACGGGGGTGGTGGCGGCGTAGTCGAGATAAACGGGGGTTTTGACGGTCATGGTTTGCTCTTTCTTTTTCTGTAATGTACTTAATGGATATGTGTAAATTGGATGACGTGGCTGCCGCCATCGTTGTTTTTCTGTTCGATGATGCTTTGCAGGGTAACGCTGCTGAGGTAATCGTTGATGGTTTTGTTCAGGTTTTCCCAAAGGTCGTGCGTCAGGCAGGGCGCACCGTGGTGGCAGTTGGCTTTGCTGCTGCATTGGGTGGCGTCCAGCTTGTCTTCGGCGGCGGAAATGATTTGGGCGATATTGATTTGTGCGGGAGGGGCGGCGAGGATGTAGCCGCCGCCGGGGCCGCGCAGGCTTTCGACCAGCCCGGCGCGCCGCAGTTTGCTGAATAGTTGTTCGAGATAGGAAAGCGAAATACTTTGGCGTTCGCTGATGGCGCTGAGTTTGACAGCGCCGGTTTGCGCGTTCATCGCCAAATCGATCATGGCGGTAACGGCAAAACGCCCTTTTGTGGTCAGTCTCATGGTAGGTGCCTGTGTCGGCTTTTTTATAGTGGTGCGATTGTCTAATATCTGAGTGATTCAGTCAAGTATATTCGGGCATCTTCCGATTGTTTGTTTAAATGGCTGGGCGAATGGATTTTTATCTGCCTGAAGATTTCTCTTTTTTATCTGAAACTTGAATCCGAGGTCGTCTGAAAAGTGCTATTACCCCGCTTTTGGCGGGGTTAAAACCATTTGCTTTATAATTGCGATTGATATAGATTATCTAATTCATACTAAATCATTATGGTATTGCAAAAAGTCGTCTGAAACCGCCCTGCCCGTTTCAGACGACCCAATCCATAAGCAACCCCTTAACAGAGGCAATCAACAATGAAACGCGATTTGAGCAAAATGACCTGTATCGAAGACCTGCGCCTTGTTGCCAAGCGCAAGATGCCGCGCATGTTTTACGATTACATCGATTCAGGTTCTTGGACGGAAACCACCTACCGCGAAAACACTTCGGATTTCAAAGACATCCGCTTCCGCCAAAAAGTGTTGGTCAATATGGAAGGCAGAAGCTTGGAAACCAAAATGATCGGTCAGGACGTGAAAATGCCGGTGGCGATTGCACCGACGGGCTTTACCGGTATGGCACACGCCGACGGTGAAATCTTGGCGGCGCGGGCGGCGGAGAAGTTCGGCATTCCTTTTACGCTGTCCACCATGTCCATCTGCTCGATTGAAGATGTTGCCGAGAACACCAGCGCGCCGTTTTGGTTTCAGCTTTATGTGATGCGCGACCGCGAGTTTATGGAAAACCTGATTAAGCGCGCGAAGGATGCCAAGTGTTCGGCGTTGGTTTTGACTGCCGATTTGCAGGTTTTGGGTCAACGCCACAAAGACATCAAAAACGGTCTGTCCGCGCCGCCGAAACCGACCATCGCCAATTTAATCAATCTGGCGACCAAGCCCGAATGGTGCATGAAAATGCTGAACACGGAACGCCGCACGTTCCGCAATATCGTCGGACATGCCAAAAACGTCGGCGATTTGTCTTCGCTGTCTTCATGGACTTCCGAACAATTCGACCCGCGCCTGAGCTGGGACGACGTTGCACACATTAAAGATTTGTGGGGCGGCAAGCTGATTATCAAAGGCATTATGGAACCTGAAGATGCGGAAAAAGCAGCGAAAAGCGGCGCGGACGCATTGGTCGTTTCCAACCACGGCGGCCGCCAGCTCGACGACACCATATCCGCCATCAAAGCCTTGCCCGACATCGTCAGCGCAGTCGGCAGCGACATCGAAGTCTGGATGGACAGCGGCATCCGCAGCGGTCAAGACATCCTCAAAGCATGGGCCTTGGGCGCAAAAGGCACGATGATAGGCCGCGCGTTCCTCTACGGCTTGGGCGCATACGGCGAAGAAGGCGTCACCCGCGCGCTGGAAATCCTGTATAAAGAAATGGACATATCCATGGCGTTTACCGGCCACCGCAATATTCAGGACGTCGACGCAAGCATCCTACAAAGCACGCGCTGGCCTGATGACAAATTCTGATGTTTCATACAAAAAGGTCGTCTGAAAATATGTTTTCAGAGACCTCATCATTATCAGGCATTCATCTTGTCTTCAAATGCTGCCAAAATCCGCGCGACTTCTTCCGCGTCTTTGACCGCCCTTACCGCGTCAAACAATTCCTGAGCTTCTCCAAATTCTTTCTTCATCATGCCCAGCCATTGTTTCAGGCGGGCGACGGGGTATTTGTTGTTCGCTTCTTTGGCGAGACACAAATGGAAAAATTGGTTTATCCACACCGAAACTTCGGCGAAATCGGTATCGCGGACGGTTCCGCCGTTTTCGTATTGTTTGATTTGGCGCGCCAAATCGGGGCGGATGACGGCGCCGCGACCGAGCATGACGCTGTTGCAGCCCGTCATCTCTTTAATACCGATATAGTCTTTGAGGCTGAACACGTCGCCGTTGGCGGTTACGGGGATGGCGACGTGTTCGCGGATTTTGCGTATCCATTCCCAATGCGCGGGTGGTTCGTAGCCTTCGACTTTGGTGCGCGCGTGTACGGTCAGGGCGCAGGCCCCGCCTTCGGCGATGGCGGCGGCACATTCGAGCGCGAGGCTTTTGTCTTCGTAACCGAGCCGCATTTTGCTGGTAAGCGGGATGTGTTCGGGCAGGCGTTGGCGCAAGGTTTTGACGATATGGTGGATGAGGTCGGGCTCTTTGAGCAGGACGGCGCCGCCTTTGTGTTTGTTGACCGTGAGGGCGGGACAGCCGAAATTGAGGTCGATTTTGTCCGCGCCGAAGCGGACGGCTTCCAAGGCGTTGACTGCCATATTGTCGGCATCGCTGCCCAAAAGCTGGACGGTACAGGGCGTGCCGGCGGGGGTCTTGTTGCCGTTGGCGATTTCGGGGGCGTATTTGAGCCAGGTGGAACGGGAATGGACAGTGTGGGTAATGCGGACGAACTCGCTGACGCATTCGTCGTAGCCGCCGATACGGGTCAGCAAATCGCGCATCACATCGTCCACCAGCCCCTGCATAGGAGCAAGGATAAGCTGCATATCGGAGGAGGTCGTCTGAAAAAAGGAAATGCGTATTGTAGCGGTATATCGGTTAAAATACACGCTTTCCACGAAGAACTGACCGCCTCCATTGCCGAACTGCCTTGATTTCCCGATTTTGATTTTTCAGACGACCCCTTTTCAGACGACCTCATCATGAACCCGAAAATTCCCGCCACAGCAGCCATGTTGGTCAAAAATTCGGAACGCTATCTGCACGAAGTTTTGACCGCGCTTCAAGACTTCGACGAAGTTTTGCTGCTCGACAACGGCTCGACCGACCGCACCTTTGAAATCGCCGAACGCTTCACCAACGTCAGTTATTACAAATACGACTTCATCGGCTTCGGTCCGATGAAAAACCTCGCCGCCCGCCTCGCGCAAAACAATTGGATATTCAGCATAGACAGCGACGAAGTGGCAGATGGCGAACTGATTGCCGCCATCCGCAAAGCCGTGGCGGAAAACAAAGAACAAAACATCTTCTCGCTCTCGCGCCTGAACCACTACAACGGCCGCCTGATCAAAGCCTGCGGCTGGTATCCCGACATTATCCCGCGCCTTTACCACCGCCGTTTTACCCGTTTTTCCGACCGTCAGGTACATGAATCGCTGATTTTGCCGCCCGATGCAAACGTCCGTCCGCTCGAAGGTCGTCTGAAACACTATTCCTTCGAAAACGCCGAAGGGCTGATTCAAAAAATGCAGCAATACAGCTCGCTCTACGCCGAAGAAAACCGCTACAAAAAAGACAGCTCACCCTTCAAAGCCCTGTTGCACGGCAGCGTATCGTTTGTCAAAAACTACCTGCTCAAACGCGGTTTCGCCTACGGCGCGGACGGCTTGACCATTTCCATCGCCAATGCCCAAGGTTCGTACTACAAATATGTCAAACTTTACGAACGCAACCGCAATATCAGCGTCGCCCTGATTGTAACCACCTACAACCGTCCCGACGCGCTGGAGCTGGTTTTGAAATCCGCGCTCGCGCAAACCCGCCTGCCCGACGAAATCATCGTCGCGGACGACGGTTCGCGCCAAGACACCGCCGAAGTCGTCGAGTTCATCCGCAGCCACACCGACATCCCCGTCAAACATTCTTGGCGGCCGGACGACGGCTTCCGCGCCGCTGAATCGCGCAACCGCGCGCTGGCGCAGGCAAAAAGCGACTACATCATCCTTATCGACGGCGACATGATACTCGACCCGTCCTTCATCGCCGACCACCTCAAGCTCGCACGCAAAGGTAGGCTGATACAGGGTTCGCGCGTCATCCTGACCCAAAGCCGCACCCAAGAAATTTTAGATTCCGGCGAATTGCCCGATTTGTCCGCGTTCAGCCAAGGCATAGAAAAACGCCTCTCCGCCCTGCGCTGCCGCAGCCTGTCCTCCCTGATTGGCAGACAAAGCAGCCGCAAACACAAAGGCATCAAAACCTGCAATATGGGCTTTTTCCGCAGCGATGCGCTGGCCGTCAACGGCTTCGACAACCGCTTTGTCGGCTGGGGACGCGAAGACAGCGAGTTCGTCGCCCGCCTCTTCCATAACGGCATGAAACGCCACAACCTCAAATTCGCCGGCATCGCCTACCACCTCTGGCACCACGAAGCCGAACGCGACGCCCTGCCGCAAAACGACGCCCTGCTCAAAGCCACGCTGTCCGAACAAAAAATCCGCTGCGAAGACGGCATGGACGAGTTCATAAAATAAATCGTTTTACGCGTGTTTCCCCCTCAGACGTCGTCTGAAACCTTTCAGACGACGTTTTACCGCCAAGCAACCGTCCACACATCAAATCTTTACGGAAACCAAACACTTGCAGTGCTATACTATCAATACAACGACAAACGATTCACACACTACGGTTACACATCATGTCCCCCCGCCCGATTACCATCACCTCATACAACATGCACAAAGGCATGTCCGCACTCAACCGCAAAGTCCAAGTGGACAGTATGGCGGAAGAGCTTCGCGGCATAGGCTCGGATGTCCTGTTTTTGCAGGAAGTGCAAGGTCAACACCTGACCCGCAGCAGCAGGCTGCCCGATTTTCCCGAAAAACCGCATTACGACATCCTCGGCGACCGCCTCTCCTACAACCGCAGCTACGGCAAAACGCCGTATACCCGCAGCGCCACCACGGCAACGCCATCCTCAGCCGCCTGCCGCTGGAAACCCGCCACAACCTCAACATCAGCGTCAACAAACTCGAACAGCGCGGCGTACTCCATTGCGAAGTCCTGCCCGAAGGTTGGGACACCCCGCTCGTCTGCCTGTGCGCCCACCTCAACCTGCGCGAACCCGACCGCGCCAAACAATACCGCGCCATCTTCGAATACGTCGTACATCACATCGACCCGCAAAGCCCGCTGATTCTCGCCGGCGACTTCAACGACTGGCGGCAAAAATCCGCCCTATCCTTAGGCAACGCCTTGAACCTGAACGAAGTATTCGTGGACAGCAACGGCAAACGCCCCAAAACCTTCCCCGCCCGCCTGCCCGTCCTCAGCCTCGACCGCGTCTATACCCGCAACTTGGAAGTCCTAGACTCCCAAATCCACAACGGCAAAAACTGGCAACGCCTCTCCGACCACTTGCCCTTAAGCGTCAAAGTCAGACCCAAACTGCCTTGACCGCACCCATGCCAAAGGTCTCTGAAACCTGAAATCGGGATTTTCAGACGACCTTTTTATATCGGCAAATCAAATTCAAGCCATTATTCAATCAACTTCAAACTCAGCAAACTTTTTACGAAATCCAATACACCCCCAGCCCGTCCAAACTCAAAAATATGATTTTCCGAGGTACCCAAATGCCAAAGTTGTATTGTTTGACGTCTGTTTACACATTATCGGGTTTTAGTTAAAATTATTATATAAATAATAATCATAATCAATTTATGTTATTTTGCAGCTCTAAAGAAACAAAGTATTTTGTCCGCCGTTCCTTTCCACACAATCGGTAACCTACGGATATTTTCCTTTTGTTTTGTCAAAATGCCCTTCCCTTGCGTGAAGCAAGCGCATCCATATCAACGGTCCGAACAAACCGTTTAATCAATTGGCTGCAACCCCATTACATTCGGTTCGCGTTTTATTTTCCGATGCCATCTGGAAGCATTTCAGATTTCGCCTATTTTCAAGCTGTTGCGAACAAAGGAAAATTCATCATGAAACCTGTCAAATCCGTCGAATTCTCCTCTACGCCCAAAATATTGGTTTTATTCTTGAGTATGCTGTGGCATACGCCGTTATGGGCGGAAAATACTACCCCCACCCAAAGCGTGCAGATGGATACCATTACCGTCAAAGCCCATCGCAACCGGGATAAAAGCGGCTACACCCAAGTCTATAGCCGTGATATCAGCAATATGTACAAAGGCAAACAGGAAATCGAAACCTACCGCGGCAGCAGCGTAGCCGATTTAATCGGCGGCATGGCGGGAGTTACAGCGGCGACGGCGCGCAACAGCGGCGGCGCTCGACCCCAACAGACGCGGCATTCAGGGCGAAGGCAAAGTTCCAGTAACGGTAGACGGCACGGAACAGGCAATCAGCGTATGGCGAGGATTTGAAGGCATATCCAACCGCAACTACATCGACCCGAATCTCGTCAGCAGCGTGTATGTGGAAAAAGGCGCATCGGCAAACCGCGACATCCGCACCGGCATAGGCGGTTCGGTCAGCATGAAAACGCTGGAAATCGACGACATCGTGCCAAAAGATCAAAAATTTGGTATGGAAGTCAAGATGGAAACCGGCAACAATACCATCAAACAGCGGGAATACGCCCACGCCGAAACTTGGGGTACGGACTACCGTCGTTATCCCAAACCCTATTCTTTCGACCGCATGGAATGGGCGATTATGCTGGATGATAGCGACCGTCAAAAACAACGCTTCGGCGGGCGAGGAAAATTATTTAAAGACAACGCCTTCCGTATTTCAGCTGGTATGCGCGGCGAAGTGTTTGACGGCTTGATTGCCTACGCATGGCGCGACAAGGGCAATTACTTTGCCGGCAGCAAGGGGGCGGAACGCTACGGCTACCTCCCCAATGCCAGCTCCATGACCGAGGAAGAATTTACCAAAAAAGTTACGGATATTCAGGAATATACCGCCAATGTCGGTACGTATTACCATCCGTCCGGCGAAGTGGCCAACACCTCCCTGAATATGCGTTCGTGGCTGGGCAAAGGCACGTTCAAACTGCCCGACAACCAAAAAATACAGCTCGGCATACGCCATACCAACACCCGTTTCGGCGAAATCATGCCGTACAGCATCCTGTTCGGCAATATCGGCGGCAGCAAACTCAAATCCGACGGCTCCGCCCAAACCGATATGAGTAGGCTCACAAAAGGCACGCTGATGGCGGAATGGCCGCAGGCATGGGTAAAACAGACCGCCGTCAATCTGGATTATTCTTGGAACCCCGAGAACAGCCGCTGGGTAGATTTGAAGGCGGGGATTTGGGGGACGTTTAACAATTCGCAAACCAACTCCACGGGCGGCTATCCTGCATCGACCCTATTCCTCGACAAAGCATTCAACGACAAATACGCCGAAGACTGGTATTACAAAGGCAAAGAGCCGGAATGGGACAAACTGCCGCCCAACACCAACAACCGTTTTACCGTTTTCAACGCTGCCGCCTACCGCGCCAAAAACAACCGCTTGGGCATCAATTTGTCCAACCGCATGAAGCTGGCCGATACACTCGAACTGACCCTGACGGGTGATTACCAACGCGAAAAACTCAAAGGCAGCAGCGACACCAGCTGGATACTCGCCCTGCCGCACGACGAATACCGCAAACTGGTGTGGGACGACCCCGAAACCACTTTAAACTCCAACTTCGCCATGACCATGCCGCGCCAAGGCAAACGCAATGAATGGAATGTCGGCTTCAACTTCAAATACGAACCGACACCGTGGCTGACACTGAACGCCGGCGGCCGCTATACCGACTACCGCATGACCGATACCTTCGTCCGCGATTATCTGTCCAAACACCGCGACCGCTTGGAAGCAGAAGGCGAATTTAACGTATTGTCTGAAAACAGCCGCAATGTCGCCGCCATCGGCAGCAGACTGGCCACTCCGGAAGAATACCGTGCCCGCATGGATTTGAAAGCCAGATATGAAGCCGCATTGAAAGCCTATGAAGAAAGCCCCGAAGTGGTGCGTACGCAAGCGGCATGGGATGCATACGACCAAAAATTTTGGGCATGGATAAACACCCTGCCCGTACCCGATTACGCCTGGGCGTTGGAAAATATGCCCGAAGAAACGGAAAGGCGGAAAAGCGGCTACCCTGATTTCATCCCATGGCCGCAAGAGCTGACTGATTTAAGCGAGGAATACAACAATTCAACCACACTACCCGCCAATATAGAACAGGGCTATATGCCGCTTACCGAATGCACGACAGACCCTGCGGCAGGAAACTGCATTTATTGGAAAAACGGCGAAAACCCCGTTTCAGACGGCCGTCTGAAACAATTTGCCGAAAAAGGCATCAATCAAGCCACTGGAGAAGTCGAAAACAAATACCAAGGCGGCGCATTAATCGGTGCAAAAAGCCCCGTTGCCGAATACCGGCACCTGACCGAAGAAGAACTGCGCAACTCATGGAAAAAAGCGGCCACGCCTTCGCCCCCATATTCTCTGCCACCGTCAAACTCGGCGACCACACCCGCCTGTTTGCCCGTTACACCGAATTCAAACGCTTCCCCAGCATGTATGAAGGCACATTCGGTTTCGGCAACCACAGCATCGCCAAGCTGTTCAGCATCCCCTTCGACCGCACCCGCTACCCGCTCAAACCCGAACATGCTAGGAATTGGGAAATTTCCCTCAGCCACGACTTTACCCGCCTGTTGCCCAAAATGCGCTATGCGGACGTTCGCCTGACCTACTTCCACAACAAAACCCGCAACGTCATCGACCGCAACTATACCACCTGGCAAATCAGCAATTACGACAAACAAGTCATCAGCGGCTTAGAGCTGCAAACCCGCTTCGACAACGGCCGTGTCTTCGGCGACTTGGGCGTGGTGCGCAACATGAAAAACGAAGTCTGCGACCACCGCGCCATCGAACAGCAATATGATGTGGAAATGTTTGTCCAAAAAGGACGCACTTTCCCCGTGCCTTACTGCCAAAACGGCGGCCTCACCGGCGGCTGGCTGATCAACCGCATCCAGCCGCGCTGGTCGGTCGTTGCCAACCTCGGCGGCAGGTTCCTAAACGAAAAACTCGAAATCGGTTCGCGCCTGACCTTCCACAGCCGCGTCGAAGACAAACAACAGCCCTCCGCCCGCTGGCGCGACTACTACCTGCAACGCGACGGCGCAAACAGCACGGCCTTCCGCAGCGACAACGGCAACGCCAATTGGCAGCCCGTTACCGTGGTCGATGCCTATGTACGCTACAAATTCAACAAACATTTCAGCGCGGAGCTGACGGGCAGCAACCTGACCGACCGCTATTATCTCGATCCCATGAGCCGTTCCTACATGCCCGCCCCGGGCCGTACTCTGCGCATCGGTTTGACGGGGAAATGGTAATTTCATCTAACAGAAAACAGTCTCTTTGCGCACTGGCAAAACAGAAAGGTCGTCTGAAAAACAATTTTCAGAGACCTTCGGACAAGCTTTATTTTTAAGAAGCCAATACGCGCGGGAACAGGATTTCATTTTCCAAATGGATATGGTTGGTCAAATCGTCCACCATTTCGCGTGCCAATTCGTACAGATGCTTCCAGCTTCCGCAAGCGTTTTCGGGAACGGTCAGATTGTTGGTCAGCTCAAGCAGCTTGGCTACTGCTTGGTCGTGTTCCTCATGCTCGTGCATCATCACGTTAATCGGCATTGCCGCTCCGCGACCGACACCTTGTTTGATCATCGGAAACAGCATGCGCTCTTCTTTCATCATGTGCATCAGCAGTTCGTTTTGCATATAGGCGAGCAACTCCGGCACTTCAACCGGAAAACTGTCGGCGTGTACTTCGGCAACTTTTTGCGCCAACGGAACCAGTTCTTCAAATTGCCCGCGGTGTACATCGTGGTAGCGTTGCAGGATATGGTCGATGGTTGCACCAAACGGCGCAGTTTCCCATACGGTAAAATCAGTCATGGCAGTGTCCTTGGATTTGTATCAGGTCGGCAAATTCAGACGACCTTTTTAAAGATGGATTTTTTATGAATGTATGAAACGAGTGAAGGATACACCTGCAAAACTGATTTGTATAGATGGAAACGGAACGTATAACAAATTGAGAATAAAAGTAATTTATTTTTAAAGAAAGAGTGAAGCAGCTTACCGCCTAAACTGAAGACAAAAAAAATAGCCCGTCTTAATCAAGACGGGCTATTTGGAATCTGGCAGAGAGGAAGGGATTAAGATTAAATAAAAACATCATGATTTAAAAACAAAATATTTTTCAAAATCGAAAAGTAACATATTAAATAACAAATAAAACATCTAGAACGAAAAACGGTCGCCTGATAACAATTCAGACGACCTTTTACATTTTACCGTATCGAAACTTAAAAAACACATACAGAAACGCCGCCACTTGCCCATATCTGCGGGGCTTGTAAAAATAAGCCTGTCATCTGAAGTGATACTCCTTGAAAAGTTGGAAGCATGACAGCCGGAAAGACGGCACTACCAAAAGCCGCCGTTGCGCCCATCAACGGCGGCTTTTTCAAATCTGAGAAGGCACTATGTTTAAAGAACCTTGCACCATATTGAAAATCAAAAGCCGCCCATTGTTTTTTTGCGGATTGTGGTTTGTTGATCTCGAATTGAAAAACGAAAATGGCTGGAGGTTTTCAAGAAGAGCCATGTTTGCAAGCAAATCGTCAGCAGAAAATATAAAAATCGGAGACAGCATAATCCCATGACAGCCCGTCAATTAGAAAACCTTATAAAAATTGGCACCGTGCAAGAGGTTGACCCAGTGTCAAATCGTATCAGGGTACAACATGGCGGATTATTGACGGACTGGCTCAAATATCAGACCCCTGCTGCCGGTGGCGTATCAATTTGGCGTTTGCCAAGCATCGGCGAAGCCTGCCTCATCTTATCGCCAAGCGGTGAAACAGAAAACGGCACCGTCTTATGTGGTATCGACAGCACCCAATACCCAGCACCATCACAAAACCCAAATGAAACCGTCGTCAGGTTACCAGATGGTGCGGAATTCAACTACGACCACGTTCGCCGCCATTTAAAAATCAGCGGAATACAAACCGCAGACATAACTGCCGAAAAATCTGCAACGGTACACACAAAACATCTGACTATTGATAGCCCAGTAACCGATATTGAAGGCGCGCTAAATGTGAAAGGGCTGCTCACATACCAAGGCGGTATGTCAGGCAGTGGGGGCGAAGGTGGAGCGGCAGCCGTTATTAACGGAACAATTCGTCAGCAATCAGGCAGCATCATAAGCAACGGAATAAACCTGACCACTCACACTCATACCGGAGACAGTGGCGGAACGACAGGACAGCCGCAATGACCGATGACAAAACAGGCCGCTTAATCGGATTAAAGACACACATTGCCCAATCAATCAAAAACATTCTCTTCACCCGCATCGGAACCCGTGTAATGCGAGAAGATTACGGCAGCCTGCTCCCAGAATTGATAGACATGCCGATGACCCCTGCCGTTATTGCCGTAAGCCATCAAGCAATAGTAACTGCCATCGCAACATGGGAGCCACGAATCAAAATCAGCCAAATCCAATTTGACGTACAGGCCGCCGCTGAAGGTCGTCTGAAAGTAGCCATACATACCGCCCTTGAAGATGGAACAGAACAAATATTCAAAATAGAGTAAAGACATGGCTGAAATCGATTTAACCCGTCTACCCGCACCGAAAGTCATCGAAGAATTAGATTTTGAAACGATTTTCGAGCGCAAAAAAAACGCACTACTTGAGCTGGTCCCGTCGTCCGTGCGCGAAACCATTGCGGCAACCCTGTCGCTGGAGTCCGAGCCATTGACGATAGACCTGCAACAGCAAGCCTATCAAGAAATGATCCTTCGGCAGCGCATCAACCAAGCTACTGCATCAACGCTGCTGGCATTTGCCCAAGGCAGCGATTTAGACCACCTTGCCGCCGCAAAGGGAATAGCAAGAAAAATGGTGCGATCAGCTGACCCAGATGCATTACCGCCAATCGAAGCACTTTATGAAACCGACGACGACCTGCGCCGTCGCGTACAGCTTTACCCTGAGAAGCTCGCCGCAGCAGGTCCGCGCGCCGCCTACGAAGCCCATGCTTTAGATGCACATCCAAAAATCATCGACGCCCGCGCCATCCGAGAAGTTGCCGGTACGGTCTGCGTCTTTATCAAGGCAGCAGACGGCGTCCCGTCAGATGAAATTTTGCAGGCAGCGCAGGATTATTTGAGCGCAGAGACCCGCCGCCCACTGTGCGATACCGTGAAAGTTAAAGCTGGACGCCCGAAGGCAGTCAGAATTGCCGCAAGGATTAGATACGAATCGGGTCCTGATTTGACCTTGGTGAAAGACAAGCAGCTTGATGACCTAAAAAAATGCTGACCAAAAATAGCAGATTAGGCGCAAGCGTAGCCTTATCGAAAATCATCGGCGCGCTGGATACCGACGGCGTCAGAAAAATAGAAATGACCTCTCCGTTGGAAGACATCAATTGCAGTGATGGCGAATATATCGAAATTACCGAAATCAGCTTGGAGAATATGACATGACAGACAGCATAAAACCAAGCAGCAGCACCGAATTACAACACGCCCTATCGAAACTCACATCGGCAGAACTGGCGCAATTGTTCGATTTAGAAGGAATAGCTCGATGCCGCCGCCCCGTTGACTGCCCGCCCGAATGGCTGCCTTGGCTGGCATGGGAGAACTCGATAGGCAGTGATGAAGGCTGGGATGTTGCCGAAACCGAATCTGCCCGTCGGCGCATTGTTGCCGAATACATCAAAATCCACGAAAGAAAAGGTACGCCGTCCGTAATCAGACAATTATTCAAAGATTTGGGATATGGCGACATCGAAATAATTGAAAACTACGGCAGCCTGTATTGGGATGGCACCGCCTATTTTGACGGAACATTCGTTTTCGGAGGAAAAGAAGGCGACTGGGCAGAATACAAAATCAAATTGAGCCGTCCGATTACAAACAGCGAGGCAGAAAAAATAAAAAAAATGGCTAGAGCAAATCGCGCCGCTCCGTTGCCGATTGGTTGAGATGGATTACCGCAGTAACGCCATCTACTGGAATGGCGAAATCGAATTTAACGGCGAATATAACTTCGGCGCAGCTTAAGGAAAATTATGGCAAACGCAATCGAAAAAAACGAATTTACGCAAAATGTTTATCTGGTCGAACCGGGCGACAAAGTCATCGGCGGTGCAGATGCACCAATAAACCAGCCTTTACAGGCTCTCGCTAACAGGACAAACAATTTAAACATCCGCGTCAAAGCAATTGATAAAAAAATCAATGAAAACACAGACACCGTCAATGTTGCCGGTAATCAAACCATCAACGGCGACAAAACATTCGGCGGCAATACCGTATTTACAAAAGGCATTGGCATCGCGTCCACCCCTGCACTGTTTGCCGCAAACAAATATATCCATATCGATTCCGATGCCGATCAGGTTTTTTTGCGCAACAGAAACAACAATAAAGCACTGACTTTAAAAAACAACGGAGTCATCGAGTACGATAATTCGCCGCTGCTTTTGCAACGGAGCATTTCCCATAATCCAGAGCATACCGGCACCAATACCGTGCCATCATCGTATGCCCTGTCAAAAGTCAAAGCCGAAACAATCGAGGTCCTGCCATCTTCGAGCGGATCTAAGCATCGGATATCCATCGGCTGGGACGTACCCGGACTGGTCGCAAAAGTTGACCAAACATTTGTCAACGTCTCAGCACCGAGCGGAACGGTTGTAGCCTTGGCGGGCGAAGCCGTCCCTTACGGCTGGCTTGAGTGTCACGGCGCGGCGGTATCCCGTCAGACCTATGCCACGCTGTTTGCTGTTATCGGTACACGCTACGGCGCAGGCGACGGCAGCACAACCTTCAACCTGCCAGACCTACGCGGTGAATTTATCCGCGGCTGGGACGCAGGGCGAGGTCGAGATTCAGGGCGCGTCTTAGGCAGTTGGCAGGCGGACGAGTTCCGCAGCCATACGCACGGCATCGGAGTACAACGGCGAGACGATACCGACAGGGGACAGAATTCATCGCTTGTATCTGTCGATACAGAAGGAACGACCGACGCCGCAGGCGGTGTGGAAACACGACCGATGAACGTGGCCATGAAATACATCATCAAGATTTAATTTGAAAAGGTCGTCTAAAAAACCGAAATGCAGTTCAGACGACCTTATGGAAAAGGAAGAAGAAATGAGCCAAAACATCAAATGGACTAAACCCGTCTGTCAGATTGATACGGACAATATTTATATCGGTCAAGTCAATGCCGAACTGGACATCTACGCCCGCAACGGTAGTTACCTGATTCCCGCCGGTTGTATTGACATATCGCCGCCAAAAATTTCAGCCGAACACACCGCCCGATGGAACGGCTCGGACTGGGAAATTATTGACGACCATCGCGGCAAAGCAGCGTACCGCAAAGCCGATGGCGTTGCCGTCATTGTCGACAAAGCAGGCAGTCTTCCAGACGAATTGACGATGCTTGAACCAGCGTCCGAATACTGCGAATGGGACGGTGAAAAATGGATTGAAAACCAAGATAAAAAAGCCGAAGCAGAAGAAGCTAAACTCGCCGCCGCAAAATCCATTACCTTGTCTCGCCTTAATCACCGCGCCCAATCCATAGTCAACGAAAAAAGCGGCATGAATGATCTACCCGCCTTTGAAGTGCAGAGCTGGGTAGACCAAGCTGCCGAAGCCCGTGAGTGGGAAAAAATCCGTCTGCACCGACGCCAGTAATCGATCGCATCGCCGCCGCTCGTGGAATCGGTTCAGACGACCTAAAAGCTGCTGTTCTGCGTAAAGCAAAAGAGTATCAGGAATTGAGCGCAGAAGTTGCCGGACGCCGTCAGGCATTAGCTGAAAAAATCGCAGCCGCCAACACAATCGAAGAAATCGAAGCCATCAAAATCGAATTTGACGTTTAAGGCATAAAAATGAGCATTCAAACCAAAAACTTGACCCTGTACCGTGGTGATACCCGAGTTTTTCGCGTCGGTTTTGACGGCGGCGGACTCCCATTTGAGCCGCGTGAAGCTCAATGGGCAATGACGGTTCGTGGTCAGACGGGCGAAGAGTTGAGGCCGCAAGTTAGTGTCAGCGGGCGCGAAATCATTATTACATTTCCTGCTGCCCTGACTCAAAATGTCGCATGGGCAAACGGACAATACGATCTCCGTGCCATTTTTGGCGGTATCGTCTCAACTATCCTAAAAGGCGACGTATATATCGCGCCGTCAATCTCAAACGTCAGCGGATTTATCGGTGAGGCTACTGAGCCGGTACGCGTCAGCATCATGGAGCAGGGTTTAGTGGTTATGGCATCACCCACTCCGTCAGTCGAGACACCAAAAATGCTGACAGCCGAAGAGATCAGAAAAATCGTCGAAACGGTTGTTAAAGAAAACATCGGTAGTGCAAAACAACCCACTCAACCTACACAACCCGCACCAACGCAACCGGCAACGGGCGGTACGGGTAACAATGCCGCCGCAACGCCCACTCCTGCCCCAACACAACCGGCAACAGTCGGCACGGGTAACAACGCGGCGGTAACGCCCACTCCTGCCCCAACACAACCGGCAACAGGCAATGGTGGGGTTAGCGACGATGCGTTGGCGGATATTTTGAAAGATTTAGGTGAAACAAATGGCTAAAGAATTAAATAATTTGGAAAAAGCGTTATCGGCGATTGCTAAGGGTACGAAGGCGGCAAAGGATACGGCAGCGGAAGCGAAAAAGCTGGCTGAATCTCCTACTGTGACGGCGGAACTTGACGATAAAGGAAAGCTGAAATTAAACGGCACGGTTACTGAAATTACCGTGATTCAGCCGTCTGAAATTGCCAATTCTGTCGGTAAAGCTTTGAGCAACTCTGATACGCCGTCCAAGCTGCTTGAAGAGCAGATTAAATTTGAGTCTGCTCAGGAGCAGGCGGCATTAAAAATTGCGGTTGAACGTGGCAAGTTTTATGTCGAAGATGCGTTGCCGGATAAAATCCGTGAAAAAGTTTGGTCTCGTTATTATGAGAGTACCAAGCCTCAAATCTTGGCTGAAGCCAAGTCCGTTGCTTTGCAAATTGTTCAGGCGATTCAGGCTTGGTATGACAAGCTTCCGAAGCCTGCTTATATCACTTCGCGCGGCGGCTTCTTCCCGGTCACGAAGAATAAAGGCTATCGACCTGAATTTTATGGCGCGGACGGCAGAAGTATTAAACGCAACAGCCAATTCCCGATGACGTTTGTGGTTAATGGTCAGCAGCCGTGTTTGTCGTTTCATGGCGGTGCTTACAATATTTATGATTTTCCGTCGGTTACTTGGGGTGTGATTGAAGCCGGTCAGGATGTGATGCATATCTGTGATGGTGCGGACTATGTGACGGTTTTGCATGGCGGTTACATGGTGACGGTGCCTTACATGAGATTCGGTTATGTTTCCGGACAGGCTGAACCGGGTAAGCGACTGTTCCCGCATATCGACGGCTGGACAAAAGAAAATCCCCACTTGGGGACAGGTTTAGGCGATAAGGGGACTTCTGAGGGCGGTTTTAATACGACGACGCTTGCACATGATATTAGTCATTATATGAATAATGCGTGTGATGTTTCGGAGGTTAAGCAGCCTGAAGGTTTTAACCGTGACACCATCCGACAATTTTGGATTGATGGTTCCATTAAGCGTTATTGGGGTGTCGGCGGTTATTTTAATAAGGATGGTAATTCTGAGTTCCCGCAGGAAGACGGCACGGTTTCCGATAAATGGGGTACTTGGCACGGCGGACAACGCGGCAGCCGTGGTTATGGTATTCGCGTTTTTGGTACGCGCGGCGTTCGTATTCGTGATTTTAGGGTTGCCGGATTCACTGGCGGCGGTATTGCGTTGGGTTTGCTCGGTACGCCTAGCGGTGATCCGGTTGGTAGCGGCGATGTGCGGAAAGCTTATAGCAGCGGAATGGTTGCTGTCGATACCAAAATCACGGGCGGTCATGTGACCCATTGTTACACGTCAGGATTTGAATTTATCCGAGTTCAAGGCGTGGAATTGTCGGGCATTTATCAGCCTGACAGCGTTATCGGTCATCCTGACGCGCATTTGGAGCATACTCGCGGCTGGATTATGAGTATTCCGTCTCTTGATCCGGGTTATCAGCAATGTACGTCCCGCTATCTCCCGATGGACAACCTGAATATTCATGATAATGTATTCGGTCTCGGTATGCGGAAGGTTATTGACATCCATACTGGTAATAACATCCGTATATCAAACAACAAAGGCAGCGCGAAGTTCTACGCGGCTTCTATCGTGATTGAAGAGAGGTTTTCTTCTCCTGAAGGAGATGGTAAAACTGCCGATGATTATTCCTTCTACTATGAAGATAGTAATATCGAGATTTCGCGAAATACGTTTAAAAGCGGCTGTTTTGGTCTGCATATGATTAATGGCGGGTTGGGCGTTAAGTCTCGACTGGATGCGAAGCGTTGGTTCTTGCGCGCGCATCAAGTGTTAGACAAGAATGTGATTTATGCCCCGCGTGGCATTGTTTACAACTACGGACATAATCACTTCGTTATAACCAACAACTTGGTCGTATTTGCTTTGCCGTTCGAAGAGTTTTACGGGATGCAGGCTGTGACATCGTTTGTTGTTGAAAATGGTGGTGCCGGTTATACGACGCCGCCCAAAGTGGTTTTGAGCGGTGGTGGTGAAGGTGCTTTTGGTGCTGAAGGCGAGGCGAAAATCGAAGGCGGTAAGATTAAGGAGATTGTCGTTCGCCGTAGTGGTAGTAGATACACTACTCCGCCTACCGTTACGCTTGAAGGCGGCGGCGGCTCAGGGGCGGTCGTTAAGGCGACTGTCAATAATTTTACGTCCGGTATTCAGATTGGCGCAGAATCGAGATACGGAACTGTTCTTGCAACGTTGGTTTCTGGTAACTACGTTGAGAACAGCCCGGAAGGTAACTTTATGCGTCAATTCTTGATTGGGAATATGGCTGCAAGTTCTTTCGTGAACAATTTTTCCGATGTTACTCCGTATGGCTCGGTTGGAAATGTTGGCGAGCCTTTTGTCAGCAAGCGCATAAGATGTCGTGATGGTTTTCAGTCAGGTGGGTTTTATCAGACTGGAAACTTAGAGACTTGTCATGTTGCCGGTAACTATGAATATCACCAAATCAAGAAGTCAAAAACGCCTTGGCTTGGAATTCACCGCGACTACAAGGAAAGCAATTATGGCATAAATGAGTTACTCAAACGCTTGAAGGTGGTTGAAGACGAGTTAGCCAAAATGAAGACTGAGAAGCCTGCCGCTTCGGAAACTGCGGCGTCACCTGCTCCTGCTAATCAAGGCGAGGCAACGGCGGCTACACAACCTGCAACGCCTGCTTCTCCAGCTCCGGCAGAAGAACGTCCTGCTGCTACTACTGCGCCGGCGGCGGCTGAAACATCTTACAAATTCACATTTGCGGATGTAGAGGCAACGGCGGCAGCGGTTTCGGCGATCGGTCAGGAATCCGTCAAGATGAAGTCAGTGATTAATTCTAATCGTTTGGTCGAGCCTGATGGCTGGGATGGGGCATTTAAAGAAGATGCCGGCCGCAAAGTGATGGTCACCTCTTCCTCAGCGGGCAAGGGGACGCGCTTTATTGAGACAGAAGGGTTGTCATCTGATGGCAGTCGGGATACGGCGATTATTATTCCGTTTAAACATTTGGCAGGCGGTTCGGATAATGCCGGTGCTTATGCGCTGTCTGTTATCAATGGATCAGCGGTTCAAAATATCGGTTTGATTTCGACCATTGAAGAGAGTGGTGGATTCACGTTGCGTAATTCCTCTGGCGTAACAATCAACGGTAAAGCGATTGTCCCGACTGAGGCTTATCAGCTTGATAATGGTATGTCGCAGTTATCACGCTCAAAGGTGTAGCGTTTGACCGAATTCGCGTAGGTACAAACTATCACGGAAATACTGCCCGTAATATGGTTGTTGGTGCGGGGGTTGAATTCGTGCAGAACGACCTGTCCAAAGTTGCTGAAAAAGCATCTGCATTGATGACCGAATACGGTATTCAGGCATAGTAATAACTAGGTCGTCTGAATGGTTTCGGACGACCTTAAAGGAGATGAAAAATGTTGGAAATGAAATCATCGGATACTGGTGAAGTCGCAGATTTAAAAGCCCATTGTCGTCAATTAAAACTGGATATCAGTATGTTTATTGAAGAAGGCAATTATGGCGCGGCGAGTCAACTGTCTCAAGATTTGCAGGACTGTGAAGCAAGAATTAATGCGCTTCGTTCCGGCGAATATTGAAAATAAGCCGTTGACACATTTTTATAAATTTTGGGTCTTGTGGTCGTCTGTAATTTCAGACGACCTTAGAGAGGAGATTGAAAAAATCAGTGGGACGGCGACGTAACGGTGCAGCAACACCGCTACGCCAGCTAAAAACAAAAGCGACGGGGTTCCGTCGCTTTTATTATTTTCAGCCATCCGCATAGTGCAAAAGGCGGCGGCGGCTTACACAGACGACCTTAAAAGCCCGATAAAAAAAAATCATACTTGAGTAGAGAGGATGATTGGAAAACAATCAGGAAAGACATAAACAGGATAAAAATATGACTGCAAAACGAATGCATGGCGTAACTGCCAACGAATATACCCACGGTGCGCGCGCCGTATCAGACATCGCCAGCAACATCATCGGCTTAGTTGCCACATCTGAAGATGCTGACGCGAAGACCTTTCCGCAGGACACTCCGATTTTTGCTACATCTGTCGGCAGCCTGTTGGGAAAAGCAGGCAGTAAAGGCACACTGGGGAAATCGTTAGATGCCATCTATGACCAAGCAGATGCGCAGATTGTCGTAGTCCGTGTAGCATCATCGGCAAAACCCGCTGAACAAAAAGCAGCAATAATTAAAGGCGCAAAAATCCTGCGTCAAGCCCCTGTACGTACTGGCTTCAAGCCAAAGATTATCGGTGCACCAGAATTGGATGATGCCGACGTAACCGCTGAATTGTGCGTGGCTGCCAACGCCTTGGGTGGATTCGTCTATGCTTCTGCGGGAGGGGCTGACGAGATTCCGGCAGTGCAAACCTACCGCCAAGGTTTTGGACAAAATAATCTCATGTTAATCGACAATGAGTTTATGACAGCAGGCGCAAACGGAACGCCGCAGACCGCTGCCACTATTGCCCGAATCTTAGGCGCGCGCGCCATGCTTGACGAAAAAATCGGTCCGCACAAATCAATATCTAATACAGAGATTCAAGGCGTGTCCGCCATCAAATCACCGCGCAGCTTCGGACTGTTGGATATTAATTCAGATGCGAACACACTAAACAACCTAGACGTAACGACCCTGATCCGCGAAAAAGGTTTCCGCGTATGGGGCAATCGAACCTGCTCGGCAGATCCGATTTGGGCATTTGAGCCGACAGTCCGTGTTGCATCAATTATCAAAGAGACCATCGCCGAAAGTTTCCTCTGGGCAATGGATAAACCGATGCATCCTTCCCTGATGATTGACATCATCAACACAATCAACGCGAAGCTGGCGGAAAAAGTCTATAAAGGTTGGTTATTGGGCGCGCAGGTATTTATCGACCCGAAAAAAATCGAAAAAGAGCGCGTATCAAACGGCATCTTCGCATTTGACTACGAATTTACCGTCGCACCGCCGTTGGAAAACATCGAACTGAACCAACACGTCTCCGACCGATTTATCGTTAACCTGACCGACCGCGTCATCGAGTTTGCGTCAAACATCAAACCGACCACAGTATAAGGACAGCAAATGCAGTTACCACGCATCCTCAAAAGTTTTAACGTATTTACCGACGGCCTCAACAAAGACGGCGTCCTGATGACCGTCAAACGCCCTGACATCAAATTCAAAACCGAAGACTACACGCCGGGCGGCGGTCTGGGTGAATATACAGTCATTCACGGCATTGAAAAACTCGAGCTTGAGCTGACAAGCAAGGGCTTTGACCTCGAGTTGTTCAAATCAATCAGCCATAAAATTAATGGCAATCTGCTGCGTTACCAAGGCGCGTTGCACAAAGAAGACGAAGAAACCTATCAAACATTGGTAGGCGAAGCCCGCGGACGCATCATCGAGACCACACGCAACGAAGACAAAGCAGGCGAAGGCGGCGAGCAGACATTCAAGTACGCCCTGACCTACTGGAAAGAAACCGTTGACGGCGAAGTCATTTTCGAATGCGACCTGATGGCAAACAAACTCGTCATCGGCGGTAAAGACATTCGCGCCGGCATCCGCAACGCATTAGGTCTGTAATCGGCAAAAAGCAAAGGTCGGGAAGAAAAAGCCCGACCGACAACAATCAAATCAAAGGCGCAAAAAATGCAGCAAGAACCCAAAATCAAAATCAACCCTGACAACACCATTATCGTAACCGTATCAAACGGCACAGCCTACACCCTCCGCGAACCGCTCGCCAAAGACATGGCAGGCTTAGGGCAAGACCTGATTAAAATCAAGCACACGGAAACAATCCAAAAGCTGCTCTCCAAAATCAGTACGCCTAAAATCGGCATGGCTCAATATGGCGGATTCAGTATGGCGGACGCGCAAGCCCTCAACGCCGCCGTAGATTTTTTTCAGCACCGCCGTCAGCGAAAGTAGAGATTCAGGAAGCCTTTGCGGAATTGGGTTATTTCCAAGATTCCGCTACCGAGCAGACACTTTCAGCCGGCTGATAAATTCCGTCCCTGATATTTGGGAAGATGACGTTGACGGCGATCCGCAAAAGTTTTACCCAATAGACGATGCCCTCGCCCTCTGCGCAATCACATTTAAAGGGTCGATTGATTGGTTTGCCGAACAAAACCTATACAGGTTAAACAGTTGGGCAGCAAAAGCCGAAGAAATAAACCGAATTCAATCTGAAACACAGGGCAATAAAAAAGGTCTCTGAAACATTTCAGACGACCTTTTTAATGAAAAACTACTTGAACAATTTACCGATGAAGAAAAAAGCCATCGCACTGCTGACCGCCTTCCGATAAGGATTTGACTTAGCCGCCGTCATATTGCGGTAATTTTCACAAAGAACACGGCTTTCATTTTGAACTTTTCGGATGTATTCATCAGTTTCACGACGTAATTGTGCCGGAGACTTAGGACGTCTCGATGGTGTAAATGCAGGCTGTTTGTTTACAGGCTGACGCTTAAAAAAACCGAACATATCAAATCCATCCCTTAAATACAGGCAAAACGCCATGACCGATAAGACGCTTAATATTATTCTCAAAGCCACCGATAAGGCAAGCGGACAATTTGACCGAATCAGCAAAGCCGCATCAGGGCTGAGCGGGAGATTAAAACAAACCGAACAAGAGCAAATGCGCCTGAATAAAGCCCTAAACGACACAAAGCGGCTTGAAAAATATCGCCAAAACCTAAGCGAAACAAATAAAAAGCTGTCAGAAAACCGCAACAGGCAGCGGGAGCTGCTCGCCGAAATGAAAAAAAAGCGGCGGCGCAACCCAAGCACAAAGCCGAGAAATGAAAAAACTTGCCCAGCAGGCAAAAATACTGGAACAAACCCAAGAGCGGCAACTAAAAAGCACCGGTCGGCTTGCGAAAGAAATGAAAGCCGCCGGGACGTCCACCGTCAATCTTGCCCAAAATCAAAAAACACTTGCCGAGCAGATGGAGAAAACAAACAAAAAATTCGCTGCGCAGCAAAAATGGGCAAATGCCGGCAGAAAACTGGACGACATAAACTCAAAAGCCATTATGGCATCAGGCGTCGCCGCTGCTCACGCATACGGCGCGAAACGCCTGTTAGAAAAGCCGATAACCGCATACGCACAAAGCGAAACGGCGTCCGTAGATTTACGCGCCGCCATGATGACATACGACGGAAGCGTCTCCGCCGAATACGAAAAAATCAACAGTCTGGCTACCAAGCTGGGCGACAAATTGCCGGGTACGACGGCAGATTTTAAAAATCTCATGACCATGCTGATGCGCCAAGGCGTATCCGCTCAAACCATCTTGGGCGGCACGGGCGAGGCCGCAGCCATGTTGTCGGTGCAGCTCAAAAAAGCCCCTGACGCCGCCGCCGAGATGACTGCTAAACTCCAAGACGCGACCCGCGCCAGCGAAAAAGAGATGCTCGCCATCATGGACCAAGTCCAACGCCTCTACTACACAGGCGTCGAGGACGGCAACATCTTGGGCGCATTTTCAAAACTGTCCCCCGCTCTTGATACCCTGAAAATCAAGGGCGAAGCCGCAATGAAACAGATGGGTCCGTTGGTCGGTATGCTCGACCAAGCGGGACTGTCGGGTGAGTCCGCCGGTAATGCCATGCGTAAAGTATTCACACGGATGATGGATACCGCAAAAATCGCCAAAGCAACCAAAGGCAGCGGAATAGACTTAGACTTTACCGACGGCAAAGGCGAATTCGGCGGCTTCGACAAAATGTATGCACAGCTCGAAAAACTCAAAAGCCTGACCACAGAAAAAAGATTGGGAATTCTTCAAAAAATCTTTGGTGACGACGCCGAAACCCTGCAAGCATTAAACACGATGATCGAAAAGGGGAAGGTAGGTTATGAAGAGTTCTCCAAAAAAATGGAGGCGCAAGCCAGCCTGAACCAGCGCGTGAATGAGCAGCTAGGCACACTGACCAACCTTTGGGACGCAGCCAGCGGGACGTTTACAAACTTCCTCGCCACGATGGGGGAATCAGTAGCGCCGGAACTCAAAAGCCTGACCCAATGGATAGCCGACGTAAACAGCAAATTAAGCACATGGGCTGCCCAAAATCCCACCGCCGCCGCCGCCATCATGAAGCTGATTGCCCTATTCGCCGTGGGTGCTACCGCCATTTCAGCCCTAGGGCTGGCAGTTCACGGGATAACAGGCGTCATGAGCGGATTCATGACCATCATCAGGTTTGCAGGCGGCGGCATGGGGACACTGATAGGCTGGATATCCCGTCTCGGGATGGCTCTCGTTTCATTCGGATTAAAGGCGGCAATGTTCCTGCTTACAAACCCGTTCGGATGGGCGATTCTTGCTGTTGCCGCCCTCGTCGCCTTATACGTCTATTGGGATAAAGTCGAAGCCGCCCTGATTGCAGGATGGAAATGGATTGAACAAGTATTCCAAAATAACCCTCTGTTGGGTGCCTTTATGGGTCCGATAGGCGTCTTGATTACACTTTTCGCAAACTGGAAAAAAGTTGAATCCGCACTGGTCGCAGGCTGGGAATGGCTTAAAAAGGTATTCGGCGGCACGAATCCGATTGCACAGGCCGCGCAGGTAGCCCTTGCCCCTTTGAATGCCCTCAAATCCGCCGCGATGGGTGCGTATGAATGGGTAAAAAAAGCCTTTTCCACAAAAGCCCCGACCGCTCCGGGCGGCAGCGCATCAGGCTACGGCTTGGGTACATCCATCCCAAACAAAGGCTATTCGACGGGCGGTTATACCGGCGCGGGCGGCGTCAATAACCCCGCCGGTATCGTCCACAAAGGCGAGGTCGTCTTTAACCAACGCGACGTCGCACGTTTTGGCGGATGGCGGGTACTCGACAAAATCCGCAAAGCAGGATTGACTGCGTTGGGCAGTATCCTGCCGTCCTCTGCGCCCGAGCCGCGCCCCGCTCTAGCCGGAGCCGTTCCCGTTGCCGCAGATTTCAACCGCGGCGGCGGTGGCGGTATGAACATCAACATCACCATCAACGGCGGCAGCAGCAGCGCGGCGGAAATTGCCCGCGAAGTCCGTCGCCAAATCGAACAAATGACCGCCAATGCAGCGCGCCGCGCCCGCAGCGCGTTCAAAGACGACTAAGGATAAAAAAATGCTGGCAACACTCGGATTTTTCCCATTTATGTTACGCACCATCCCTTTCCAAACCATCAGCCGTCAAAACGGCTGGCGGCATCCCGAACACTCAACCGTCGGCGGCGGTATCAACCCCGTGCAATACATCGGACCGGATACGGAAACCATCACCCTATCCGCCGAACTGCGCCCTGAAATCACGGGCGGCGATACCTCCCTGTCCATGCTCCGCCTCATGGCAGAGCGCGGCAAGCCATACAACCTGATACTGGGTACAGGGCAGATAATGGGCGCATACGTCATTACATCCATCAAAGAGGACAGAAGCCAGCTCATGCACGACAGCAAAGCCCGCGCCATCAGTTTCAGCCTCGAATTGAAAAAAGTATCCGACAGCCCGCTCGGATTAAAAGGCAAAGCCCTGCAACTCGGCGTGTCCATCGCCCGCCGTATCGCAGGCATCTAAACCGAAAAGCAAAACGCCATGACCATCCTGACCACCATCAAAGACCAAGCCGTTAAAATCTTTAACGCCATAACCGACACGGGCGGCAACCATCTGACACCCGTTGCCAAGCTGTCCATCAACGGCAAGCCGTTCAATACCGACGCCCTCTCCCGCATCATCTCCATCAGCCTGACCGACAAAAGCGGCTTCGAGGCGGACGAGCTGACCGTCAGCCTGTCCGACCACGACGGCGCGCTCGCCCTGCCCCCGAAGTCTGCCGAGATAACCATCGCGCTGGGCTACATCGAAACAGGCATTGTCGATAAAGGCAGCTATAAAATAACCGAAGTAAGCTGGAGCGGCGCACCCGACACCCTGCACATCACCGCCCAATCCGCCGACACATCCGACCGCTTTTCCGAAGCAAAAGAAAAAAGCTGGCACAAAACCAGCCTGAAAGAAATCATCGAATCTATCGCCGCCGCCAACGGCTACACCCCAATCATCGGCAAAGCCTACCAAGAAGAAAAAATCGACCACATCGACCAAAGCAACGAATCCGACGCCGCCTTCTTGTCGCGCCTTGCCGAACGCTATGACGCCATCGCAACAGTCAAACATGGCAGACTCCTGTTTGTATCATCAGGCGAAGCCACGACCGCCAGCGGGCAACCGTTGCCCACGATCAGGATTACCCGCAACAGCGGCGACCAATACACATTCAGATACAGCAATACCGAAAGCTACAACGCCGTCCGCGCCTACTACATCGACAGGCAGACGGGGAAAAAGCACGAAGTCGTCATCACCGAAGACAACTACGACCCCGTCAAAAAAACCGTTACCACCACCAAAAAATACAAGACCAAGCGCAAAGACGGCAAAACCCACAAAAC
>CAKMQH010000067.1 GCA_927911515.1 uncultured Neisseria sp. | reverse complement strand
GGATACTTGTATCCGACAAAAGAACCGATTTTCACACATTGCGAAAATTTGGGAATGATTGAAATGTCGGATTCAAGAATCCGATCTGCATGGATTGTTCGGTTTCAACGTAGATCGGATACTTGTATCCGACAAAAATCTTTCTGAAAAACAAAAATCTAATTGAAAAAAGGGAATTCATGCGATACCGACGCTTTTATCAAACGGGCGGTACTTACTTTTTTACGGTGGTTACTGATAAACGACAAAAAATCCTGACTGATGAAACGGTGCGTTCGGCTTTGCGGCAGGCGGTAATGACGGTTCGGGAGCGGTATCCGTTTGAAATTGAGGCATGGGTGCTGATGCCCGACCATTTACATACGATTTGGCGTCTTCCTGAAAATGATGCCGCTTATTCGGAACGTTGGCGGCAAATTAAACGGTACAGCCAATATTTGATTGGAAGGGGATGTCGGCTTTGGCAAAAAAGGTTTTGGGAGCATACCATTTGTGATGAAACGGACTTTACCCATCATTTCAATTATCTACATTTTTAATCCTGTAAAACATGGCTATGTTGGTCAGGTTTCCGATTGGCCGTTTTCTACTTTTCACCGTTATGTGAAACAGGGGATTTACCCAAAGCACTGGGGTGGAGGTAATGTGGATTTCAGCATTAAATATGATGAGTAGGTCGGATACTTGTATCCGACAAACATTTCATGTTTTTGCTGCTTTTAATGATGAGGGGGATGTTTGAAAATGTCGGATTCGAGAATCCGACCTACATGTATTTTACAAATTAATTATGGACAAACGGTGGGTAAAGATACCTGCCCAAAAGGTCGTCTGAAAAGTGTTTTCAGACGACCTTTTGTCTTGATGGCGTAGATGGTGGCGTCGATTTTGCCCACGATAATGGCAGGTAAAAGAGGTCGTCTGAAATTTTGGGTGTGGTTCGTGGCAAAGCCCACGCTACGGGTTTGGTGTGATTCGCGGGTGGATACGCGCTACGCGGTGGATGGTTTAATCCCCCCCCTGTAACATCCGCTTTATCCGAGTTTCGCCTCCTTCCCAAACACTTCCTTCCACAATTTTCTGACATTGCCGTAGTGGGACAGCAATTCGTCGGTTACTTCGGTTTTTTCCGCGTCGCGCAGTTTGGTGTTGTGCTGCTGCTGGCGGTAGAAGCGGTAGGCAGTGCGGCTTTGTCCGGCGAGGGTTTTGTCGATGAGACCGCAGTCGGCGGCGATGTTTAAGAGGGCGATGTTGCCGTAGTTGTCGAGGAGTTGCGGATATCGGCGGGCATGGGCAAGGATGAGGTATTGGACGATAAATTCGACGTCGACCACGCCGCCGCGTGCGTATTTGACGTTGCTGTCAACCGGCGGATGGATGGGGAACATTTTTTCGCGCATTTCGATGATTTCGCCTGCCAAGGCGGTTTGGTTGCGTTCGGCGGTGAGGATTTCGGTGCGGATGCGGTCGAAGGCCGTCTGAATTTCGGGTGTGCCGCAGATGAAGCGGGCGCGGGTGAGGGACTGGTGTTCCCATGTCCATGCGTTTTCGCGCTGGTATTTTTCGAAGGCGGCGATGCTGTGGGCGAGGAAGCCGGCGTCGCCGTTGGGGCGCAGGCGCAGGTCGGTTTCGTAGAGGCTGCCTGCGCCGGTGGCGGCGGAAAGCCAGTTGGTCAGGCGGCGCGCGAGGCGGCTGTACACGTCGCCTGCGTCGGGATGGGGATCGTCGTAGAGATAGACGAGGTCGAGATCGGAGGCGTAGCCGAGTTCTTTGCCGCCGAGTTTGCCGTAGCCGACGGCGGCGAATTGCGGGGTGTCGCGGTGTTTTTTGGGCATGTCCGCCCACGCGCACGGCAGGGCGGCGGCGAGGATGGTGTCGGCGAGGGCGGATAGTTGGTCGGAGAGGGATTCTACCGTCCACAGTCCGGCGAGGTCTTGGACGGCGAGGCGGAAGACTTGGGCGTGCTGGAAGCGGCGCAGGGTGTCCATTTGCGCTTCGGTGTCGCCGCCGCAGGCTTTGAGGTCGTCTGAAAGGGCGGTGGCGAGGGCTTGCCAGTCGAACACGGTATCTAAAAGCTGCGCGCTGATGAGTTCGTCCAGCAGAATCGGATATTTGCTCAGATACGCCGCCACCCATGAGCTTTGGCTCATAATCTGCGCCAGTTGCGCCAGGGTTTGCGGATGTTCGTTGAGGAAGGCGAGATAAGCGGAGCGGCGGCTGATGTTTTCGAGGAAGTCAAACAGCCGCATCAGCGTATCGGTCGGGTTGTTTTGCTCGGCCGCCGCCTGTACGAACAGCGGCACAATGGCGTCAAAACGCGGCTGGGCGTGTGCGGAAAGATGGCGGTATTTATGGCCGTGCCGGATTTGGTCGAGCCTTGCGGCGATGGTTTCGGCATCGAACCCGTGTTCTTTCAGACGATCTTGCCGCTCTTCTTCGTCAGGCTTTTCCTGCCATGCCCATTGCCATTCGCTATTGTCGGGGGTTTGCTCTTCGGGTTCGCTCAAAATTTCATTGAACAACTGATTGACCTTGTTCCGATGAACGTTGAGGTCGTCTGAAAGGCGGCGTAGCTGTCGAACCCATGCTTTCGGCGAGCAGTTGTTGCTGTTCGGGCGAGGCGGGCAGGGTTTGGGTTTGCTGGTCGTCCCAGTATTGCAGGCGGTGTTCGACGTCGCGCAGGGAGCGGTAGGCGGCAAGGAGGGCTTCGACGTTTTCAGACGGCATGATGCCCAATTCGGCAAGTTTCTTCAGTGTTTCCTGCGTGCCTTTCAGTTGCAGTGCGCGCATTTGGCCGCCGCGTATCATTTGGAAAATCTGGGCGATAAATTCGACTTCGCGGATGCCGCCTGCGCCGAGTTTGATGTTGTCCGCCATGCCTTTTTTGCTGACTTCGCTGCGGATTTGGCGGTGCAGGTTGCGCATCGCCTCATACGCGCTGTAATCCAGATATTTGCGGAATACGAAAGGGCGCACCAGCGATTTGATGTCGTTCGGATACGGCGTGACCACGCGGCCTTTGCACCACGCGTAGCGTTCCCATTCGCGCCCCTGCGTAATCAGGTATTGCTCCAGCGCGGTTTCGCTCAATACCAGCGCGCCCGAATCGCCGTCCGGCCGCAGCCGCATATCGACGCGGAACACTTGCCCGTCGGCGGTAATGTCGTTCAGCAGCGCAATCAGTTTCTGCCCGACTTTGGTGAAAAATTCCTGATTGCCCCGTTCGCGCCTGCCGTCGGTGTCGCCCGATTCGGGATAGACGAAAATCAAATCGATGTCGGAAGACACGTTCAACTCATAGCCGCCCGCCTTGCCCATCGCCACCACGCTCAAATGCTGCGGCGATTTGGTATAACGCCCGATCGGCGTGCCGTACATGTCCCGATAATAGGCGTAGGCGAAATCCAGCGCGGTATTGACGGCAAAATCGGCAAACAGCGTAATCGTGCGGGTAACTTCGTTCAAATCGCTGATGCGGTTTATATCGCGCACGATAATCTGCGACACGACATAACGGCGCAACTCGCGCAACTGCCGCGCCAATTCTTCCTCGTTTTCTTCCGTGCGGATTTTGTCCCAGTCGGCAAAGGCTTGGAAATCCGCTTCGGTCAACACCTTGTCCAGCATGGGCAGGAAAATTTCGGGCTTGAGTTTGCCGTTATCGAGCTGGCGGGCAAGGAACAGGGAATGGCGGCGGGCGGTGTCGAGGCGGTTGTCGGACATTTTGGATTCCGTTTGGAAGGATGAGGGGGAATGGTATGGTGGATTAACTTTAAATTAGGACAAGGCGAGGCAACGCCGTACCGGTTTAAAGTTAATCCACTATATCATAGCAATCTTGGAGGTCGTCTGAAACAGCAAAGCGTAAGGCTGATAAGCGGGTTTGTTTGCTGATATGGGAAGTTTGTGATTTGTTCCTGATAGTCAAAAAGTATAGTCAAAAGGTCGTCTGAAAAATGTTTCAGAGACCTTTTGATGTGTTTAAACGGATTAGCCGGTCAGTTGTTTGGTAATCAGTTTTTTCAGCGGCGGGAAGTTGTTGCTGGCGCGCAATACCAAGCCGCGCAGGATTTTGGCGGGCGCGGTTTCATTGGTAAAGAGTTTGAGCAGCATATTGGTGCCGTGGTAAATCGGCTGGGCATGGAGCATATGCTTGGTGCTGTATTTTTCCAGAAGGCTGGCGGCGCCGATGTCTTGGCCGCGTTGTTCCGCTTCGAGAACCAGTTTTGCCAAGATGTCCGCGCTGGATAAGCCCAAGTTGAAACCGTGTGCGGTAACGGGGTGCATACCGACGGCGGCGTCGCCGATTAAGGCGCTGCGTTTGCCGTAGAAACGTTGGGCAATCATGCCGACCAAGGGATAGTTGTGAATGGTGCTGACCAATTCCATGTCGCCCAAACGGCCTTTGAGCTGCTCTTTGACGCTGGCAGCCAATTCTTCGGGAGACATTTTTTGATGGTGTCTGCTTTGTCGCTATCGACGGTAATGACTGTGTTGGTCAGATGTTCTTCCAAGGGCAGCAGGGCGATGGTGCGGCCGTAGTGGAAGCATTCGTAAGCGGTATGCTGGTTGGACAGGGTATGCTTCATGCGGCAGACAAACATGGTGCGGCTGTAATCGTGCATATCGGAGGAGATGCCCAATTGTCGGCGGGTTTGGGAGAAGCGGCTATCTGCTGCTAAGAGTAGGCGGCCGCTCAAAACTTCGCCGTTTTCCAAGATGACTTGGGCTTCGTTTTCGGAAGTTTTGACTTCTTTGACGCCCGTACCGGTCAGAATAGTGACGTTGTCCAGTTTGGATACGACTTCATAAGCGGCTTTGCGGATATTGTGGTTTGAAATCAGATAACCTAAGCAGTCGGCAGGTTCGCCGCGCGCTTGGGTCGGTTGCGGGAAGTGGAGTTGGTAATCGGACTGCCCGTTCAAGACTTTTGCGTCACGCAAGGGGTAAATTTCGTCTTTCGGAATCAAATCCCACATGCCCAAGCGTTGCATAATTTCGCGGGACAGGTGGGTCAACGCGATTTCACGCCCGTCATAAGGTGGATTTTGTAAAATTTCTAAAGGGCTTTTTTCAATCAGGGTGATTTTTAAACCGCTACCGGCCAGTTCTGCGGCAAAACTCAATCCGGCAGGTCCTGCGCCGACGACAAGAATATCGCTGTGTAAGCTCATGAGGCATCCTTTTTGTTAAAGGGGTACGGATAATTTCAGACGACCTTAAGTTTACTGTGTTTGAATGAGATAAGGGTAATCTGCATTGAGTAATTGATTATAGCAAAAGTATCGATTGAGTAATTCAAAGATTTATATTGTGAATGATTTTTTACGCTGAGCTTAATGTAAGTCAATGGCGATAATGTGTTGCGTATTATGAAGTGTTTAAAAATCAGTAAGTAGCGGCTATATGGATTTGCTTTTCTTTTATAGTGGATTAACTTTCAACCAGTA
>CAKMQH010000066.1 GCA_927911515.1 uncultured Neisseria sp. | reverse complement strand
GCGGCCCGGATGCCTGATTATCAGGTATCGGGGAGGATTAGGGGTATTTGGGTAAAATTAGGCGCAATTAGGGGCGAAAACAGCCGAAAATCTGTGTTTGGGTTTCGGCTGTCGAGGGAGGGCTTTTTTTGCAAAGGTCTCTGGCTGTCGAGGGAAGGGCTTTTTTGCAAAGGTCTCCCACTATAAAACCAGACGTTCTGCCCAACGCCCTGCCAAATTGCCCAAATACAGCACGAAGTCCGTTCACGACAACTCACGCATCATCCGTCTTGGTGACAAAATAAAAATTTCAAAACAAAACGTCGTCTGAAAACAAGCATTGCCCGTTTTCAGACGACGTTTCCGCATTTTCAAACCGTTTCAAGCCTGACCAATCAAATGTTCGACCAATGCCGGCACGCCTTCCGCCGCGCGTTTCGGAATCACTTCGACATCCGCGCCCACGCCTTGCGGGTTCGGATCGACCAAATAGCGTTCCGCATCGGGCGGCGCGTAATGAATCAACGAAGCCGCCGGATAAATCTGCATCGACGTACCAACGATTATGACCACATCCGCATCGCGCATTTCCTCAACCGCTGCGTCAAACATCGGCACTTGTTCGCCGAAAAACACAATATGCGGGCGCATCGGATTGCCTTTGCTGTCGCGCACATTGTCGGTCTGCTCGCCAGTAAATTCGATGATTTCGTCTTCATCGACGGTGCTGCGCAGTTTGTTCAGCTCGCCGTGCAGGTGCAATACTTTGCTGCTGCCCGCCTTCTCGTGCAGCGCGTCCACATTCTGCGTGATGATATGAACATCGTAATATTGCGCCAGCTTGACCAACGCCAGATGCGCGGCGTTCGGCTCGGCGGCGTTTGCCTGTAGCCTGCGCTGGTTGTAAAAATCAATCACGAGCTTGGGATTGCGTGCCAAGGCTTCGGGCGTGCAGACATCCGTCACCTTATGCCCTTCCCACAAACCGCCCGCATCGCGGAAAGTCAGCAACCCGCTGTCGGCGCTGATCCCCGCGCCGGTCAGGACAACGCATTTTTTCATATCATCGCCCTGCCTTATTGCCGGTACGTCTGCAAGAAGCGTTCGAGTTTGCCCATGGCTTCTTCGATTTGGTTGGTGTACGGCAGGGTAACGATGCGAAAGTGGTCGGGGCGTATCCAGTTGAACCCGGTTCCTTGGACGAACAAGACTTTTTCGCGCACGAGCAAATCGTAGATAAATTTCATGTCGTCATGGATGCCGTACATTTCGGTGTCGATTTTCGGGAACATATACATCGCACCCATCGGTTTGACGCAGGAAACTCCGGGAATTTGGTTAATCATTTCCCACGCTTTATTGCGCTGCTCGAGCAGGCGGCCGCCGGGCAGGATAAATTCGTTGATGCTTTGATAGCCGCCCAAAGCGGTTTGGATGGCGTGTTGCATGGGCGTGTTGGCACACAGGCGCATGGAGGCGAGCATATCGAGACCTTCGATATAGCCTTTGGCATGTTCTTTCGGGCCGTTTAGCACCATCCAACCTTGGCGGAATCCGGCAACGCGGTAGGCTTTGGAAAGACCGTTGAAGGTGATGGTCAGCAGGTCGGGCGCGAGCGCGGCGATGTGGTGGTGGACCGCGCCGTCGTAGAGGATTTTGTCGTAGATTTCGTCGGCGAAGATGATCAAACCGTGTTTGCGCGCCAACTCGGCAATTTCGAGCAGGATTTCTTTGCTGTACACCGCGCCGGTCGGGTTGTTGGGGTTGATGACGACGATGGCTTTGGTTTTCGGCGTGATTTTGGCTTCCATATCGGCAAGGTTGGGAAACCAGTCGTTTTCCTCGTCACACAAATAATGGCGTACCGTACCGCCCGCCAAAGTGGCGGCAGCCGTCCACAGCGGATAGTCAGGCGCAGGAATCAGGATTTCGTCGCCGTCGTTCAAAAGCGCCTGCATGGACATGGTAATCAGCTCGGACACGCCGTTACCGATATAAACGTCGTTGACCGAAATATCGCGCAGACCTTTGGTTTGATAGTAATGAACGATGGCCTTGCGGGCGGAATACAGCCCTTTGGAATCGCAATAGCCCTGCGCGGTCGGCAGGTTACGGATTACGTCCACCAAGATTTCATCGGGCGCTTCAAAGCCGAACGGCGCCGGATTGCCGATATTGAGCTTGAGGATTTTATGACCTTCTTCTTCGAGTTGCAGGGCTTTTTTGTGTACCGGGCCGCGGATGTCGTAGCAAACATGGTCCAGCTTGGATGATTTGGGAAATTTCTCCATGATGTGTGTTCCGTAAAATTGTTAACAATGGTGGTAAATGTACTCCGTTTACAGGCGGAAAGAAAGGGGCAAATGCGGGATTTTTGCCTGCCACTCCAGTAATCAAGCGCCAAAAACAAATAAGGTCGTCTGAAAACCCTTTTTCGGGATTTTCAGACGACCTTTCCGTTTGACACAATGCTTAAACGGGCAAGCCGATTATGCGCCGTAAACGGGGTATTTGTCGCAAAGCGCGGTGATTTGCTTGCGGACGTTTGCCAGATTCGCTTCGTCTTCAGGGTTTGCCAAAACGTCGGCAACGAGGTTGGCGAGGACTCGGGCGTCGGCTTCGTTGAAACCGCGCGTGGTCATGGCGGCGGAGCCGATGCGGATGCCGGAGGTAACGAACGGTTTTTCTGGATCATTCGGAATGGCGTTTTTGTTGACGGTAATGTTGGCTTTGCCCAATGCGGCTTCGGCGGCTTTGCCGGTGATTTTCATCGGTTGCAGGTCAACGAGGAAAACGTGGCTTTCTGTGCGGCCGGAAACGATGCGCAAGCCGCGTTTGACCAATTCTTCCGCCATGGCTGCGGCGTTGATTTTCACCTGTTTCGCGTATTGTTTGAACTCGGGTTGCAGCGCTTCTTTGAACGCAACGGCTTTGGCGGCGATGACGTGCATCAGCGGGCCGCCTTGCAGGCTTGGGAAGATGGCGGAGTTCAACGCTTTTTCATGCGTGTTGTCGCGACACAAAATCACGCCGCCGCGCGGACCACGTAGGGTTTTGTGGGTGGTGGTGGTAACGAAGTCGCAGAATGGGACGGGGTTGGGATATTCGCCGCCGGCAATCAGACCTGCGTAGTGCGCCATATCGACAAAGAGGTAGGCACCGACTTTGTCGGCGATTTCGCGGAATTTCGCCCAGTCGATTTGCAGGGCGTAGGCAGACGCGCCGGCAACGATCATTTTGGGTTTGTGTTCGAGCGCGAGGCGTTCGACTTCGGCGTAATCGAGGACTTCGTTTTCATCCAAGCCGTAGGTAATGGCGTTGTAGAGTTTGCCGGAAATATTGACGCTGGCGCCGTGTGTCAAGTGGCCGCCGTGGGCGAGGCTCATACCGAGGATGGTGTCGCCGGGTTTGAGGACGGAAGCGTACACGGCTTGGTTGGCTTGGGAGCCGGAATGGGGTTGGACGTTGGCGTATTCCGCACCGAAGAGTTCTTTGACGCGGTCGATTGCCAGCTGTTCGACGATATCGACGTATTCGCAGCCGCCGTAGTAGCGTTTGCCGGGGTAGCCTTCGGCGTATTTGTTGGTCAATTGCGAACCTTGTGCCTCCATCACGGCGCAACTGACGTAGTTTTCGGAAGCAATCAGTTCGACGTGGTCTTGCTGGCGTTGGTCTTCTTGGGCAATGGCGGCTGCCAGCTCCGGATCATATTTGGCTAGGTTGACGCTTTTTGAAAACATCTTCTCGACTCCTTTGTCGGTTGGGAAACGGGGATTGATAAGTGTTGAACAATGTACCAAATCGGTTTGGATTGTCAACGATTTTGTAGTGGATTAACTAAATCAGGACAAGGCGACGAAGCCGCAGACAGTACAGATAGTACGGAACCGATTCACTTGGTACTTCAGCACCTTAGAGAATCGTTCTCTTTGAGCTAAGGCAAGGCAACGCCGTACTGGTTTAAAGTTAATCCACTATATTTGAAACCCAACCCAACTTATCGCCGACCGCCCCGTTGCAGGCAGCCTGAATTTCAAAATCCATTGGATAGAAATGCTGTCCTACGCCAACGAAATGCCGCCCTGTATGTATGCAGGCGCAGAAATCCGCAACGGCGCGTTCCACGGCTGGAAAACCGCCGATGCCGCCGAACGCGCCCGCAGCAGCATGATGGCAGTGAAGCAAGATGTGAAACTGCTCAACGAACACATTATCGCCTATACCGTAGAAAAACCGCTCGCGCACATCATCGCCAAACGTCGTCTGAAAGCCGAAGATATCGACTGGTTTCTGCCGCATTACTCATCGGGCTTTTTCCGCGACAAAGTCGCCGCAGGACTCGCCAACGCAAGCTTGCCGATACCACAGGAAAAATGGCTCACCAACCTTGCCGAAAAAGGCAACACAGGTTCGGCTTCCATTTACATTATTCTGGAAGAGTTTATGCGCACTTTCGCGCTGCAAAACGGTCAGAAAGTATTGTGCTACATACCCGAGAGTGGGCGGTTTTCTACTTGTTTTATGCTGCTGGAAGCGGTGTAGC
The DNA here is from genome assembly GCA_927911515.1 of uncultured Neisseria sp. Lineage (GTDB taxonomy): Bacteria > Pseudomonadota > Gammaproteobacteria > Burkholderiales > Neisseriaceae > Neisseria. Next base: position 7,699 of record CAKMQH010000066.1, on the reverse strand, counting down.
CAGCTTGCTTTCAGGCTGCCTATCCTTTAAAATGGCGCACATTAAGCCGAGAGTGCTGACCTTTATTTGCAGAACGTTGGGCGATTGACCCACTCGGCTTACCACATTCATTTCACAGCCCTTTGCAGCCATGCAGGGGCTGTTTTATTAGGGAAAAATCAAAAATGTATTTGCTCTATGCCGATGAATCGGGTTCTATTGACGACCCGAACGGCGATTTTTTCGTATTAGCAGGCATCAGTATTTTTGAACGCCAAACGCACTGGTTAGACCAAAAAATAGAAACCGTAGCGCAACGCTTCAACGCCCGCTTTGCCAGCGGGAAATGCGAGTTTCACGGCAGCCCCATGCATTCAGGCAGAGACGGTTGGAAAACCAACGCTACGCCTGCCGAACGCGTTCAGGCGATTGCCGATATTTTGCATTTGTTGTCGCATTCGCAATCTCAAATCCGCATCTTTGCATCGGTGATTGAAAAACGGCTGTTTGCCGACAAATCAAAAATTATCCCCACCGCGTTTCAAGATATAGCCTTTTCCTTTGATACTTCGCTGCGAAACATTTATTACAAACACAACAACGCCCAACGCGGCTTGGTCTTATTTGACAAAAGCACGTCCGAGCGCATGATACAAGAGCTGTCTTACAGCTATAAGCATTTGGGTTCGTCAGACGACAAACTGCGTAATTTCGCCGAAGTGCCTGTATTTGTGGATTCGCAAGCCACGCGGCTGATACAAATGGTGGATTTAATTGCCTATTGGCTGTACCGTTATTACCAAAGCAACGACAATCGCGGATTCAACATCATTCAACCGCATATTTTGCGCAACGGCGCGGAAATATTGGGCTTGCACGAACATATTTCTGATGAAACGCGCCAGCGTTTGACCCATGCAGACGACTGCGGTTTTCCGTTTCCCGCGCCCAACCCCATTTAAGGCAGCCTGAACATGGACATAAACGACATTAACCATCTTCGGTTTACCCCCTCTCCTTTTGTTTAAACGAAACAGAAATGACGGCGAACCTGATCACGCCCACAACGACAAAAAGGTCGTCTGAAACCCAAATTGGATTTCAGACGACCTTTTATTTCAAGCCGGTTGGCTTATTTGTTGAAGAAAACCAGCGTCCACGGCAAGACATAAGCTTGCAGCAGGGTCAGCAGGCCGACGAAGGTACAGAAAATCAAGCTGTGTTTCACGGTGAAGCGGAACAGGTTGGATTCTTTGCCTTCCAGACCGACTGCCGCGCAGGCGATGGCGATGGATTGCGGCGAAATCATTTTGCCGGTCACGCCGCCGGTGGTGTTGGCAGCAACGGTCAACTCAGGTACGACGCCGATTTGATGCGCGGTGCTGGCTTGCAGCGAGCCGAAGAGCGCGTTGGCGGAAGTGTCCGAACCGGTCAGGAATACGCCCAGCCAGCCGAGGAACGGCGAGAAGAACGGGAATACGGTGCCGGTGGCGGCGAGGACGAGTGCCAATGTGGACGACAGGCCTGAATAGTTTGCCACGAATGCGAAGCCGAGTACCAGGCCGATGGACAGGATGGACAGGCGCAGTTCTTTGAGCGTTTCAAAGAAAGTGCCGACGGCTTCGGAAGGTTTCATTTTCAGCAAAGCGGCGGAAACGATGGAAGCAAACAGAATTGCCGTGCCGACTGCGCCGAGGAGGTCGATTTTGAACACGGCAGCGTATGGTGTCGGTTCGCTGACGATGGGCGCGGCTTTTTGTACCAAGTTGTGCAGCATCGGCCAGTCGAATTTGATGGTGGCAACGCCCAAAGCCTCTTTAACGCCCTTAATCGTCCACACGCTGACGAAAACGGTCAGAATGGCGAAAGGAGACCAGGCTTTGATGATTTGTCCGGCAGTGTATTCGCCCGCTTTGCGCTCGGACGGTTTTTTCATGCCGTTGAAGGTGAAGATTTCTTTAGGCTGCCATTTTTTCAGGAAGGCAGACAGACAGACCAAGCTGACTAGTGCGGAGGTAACGTCAGGCAACTCGGGGCCGATGAAGTTGGCGGTAATGAATTGGGTCACGGCGAAAGACACACCCGCTACCAATACGGCAGGCCAAGTTTGGCGTATGCCGCGCATACCGTCCATCATGGCGACCAACCAGAAAGGAACGATAATCGACAGGATCGGCAGTTGGCGGCCAGCGACCTGACCGATGTGGTAAGGGTCGAGGTTAGACACTTGACCGGCAACCAGGATTGGAATACCCATCGCGCCGAAAGCCACAGGCGCGGTATTGGCAATCAAACACAAACCGGCGGCGTAAAGCGGATTAAAGCCCAAGCCCACCAACAACGAGGCGGTAATCGCCACCGGCGCGCCAAAGCCTGCCGCGCCTTCGAGGAATGCGCCGAAGGAGAAGCCGACCAGCAACATTTGCAGGCGTTGGTCTTCGGTAATCGAAATCACGGAAGCGCGGATGATGTCGAACTGCCCTGTTTTCACGGTAATTTTATACAGGAACACGGCAGTAACGATAATCCATGCAATCGGCCACAAACCGTAAGCGAAGCCGTACAGCGCGGAAGAAACCGCCATGCCAGCAGGCATTCCGAAACCTAATACGGCAACGCCAAGCGCAATCAGAAGCGTATAAAGCCCCGCCTGATAGCCTTTAAGCTTCAGGACGGTCAGTGCGACAAAGAAAAAGATAATGGGCAGGAGGGCGACGGCTGCCGTCAAATATAGGCTGCCGCCCACTGCGGTATAGTTTTGAATCCAAGTTTCCATTGGGAAAATCTCCGAATATTTTTCTAATATACTTTCCTAAATTGGTAAAACCAATTTTTTGAACGGAGGACACTTTACGAAACTTTAATATGGCAGTCAATTATTTTTTTAAACAACCTTGCTGCATAAGTGCAAAATTGTTATTTAATTTTAAATAAAACAAAACATTATATGAATTGTAAAAATGTAACCCGATATAGTTTTAAACCATATTCGGGTAGAACAAGCCATATTGACGGGATATGGCCGGTTAATTAGAATACCGCGACATTGGGCATACCAATTTGGTCATGCCAATTTTGACGCAGATTGCCATTTCAGACGACCTGCCGCATCACATTATCGGATTTGAGTCTTCCTCATAAAGAAAACATGAGGGAAAAGAGGGAATTAAAATGACAAAACTGGTTCGGCCACAAAAAATCAGCGACCAAATATTGTCGATATTAGAAGAACGGATTGCGACGGGCGTTTACGAAGAAGGCGGCAAAATCCCGCCCGAACGCACGCTCGCGGAAGAATTCGGCGTATCGCGCCCGTCGGTCAGGGTCGCACTGAACATCTTGATTGCGCGGCAGGTTTTGGAAGCGCGTCAGGGCGACGGCTATTACGTTTCCGTCAAACCGCAACAAGATTTCCTCCAAAGCTGGCAGGAATTGCTCGGCAAACATTCCAACTGGGAAACCGACGTCTTCGATTTCAGCTGCCACATCGAAGGCTGCATGGCATCGCTGGCTGCCGAGCGGCGCACCGATGCCGATTTGAAACGGATTGATTTTTGGCGGCAAAAATTCGAATCCGCCTGCGAAAGCGGACATTTGGAACATCAAAGCGAAGCCGACGTAAGCTTTCACCAAACTATCGCCGACGCCGCACACAACATCCTCTTCAGCCACCTCTCCGGCGGCCTGCTCAAAATGCTCTACCGCCAGACGCGCAGCAGCATCATCTACTTCAACCAAACCGAAGACCCGCGCCCCAAGCTGATTGCCCAACACCGCGCCATCTACGAAGCCATACTCGAACGCCGCCCTGCCGATGCCGCCGAAGCCGCCAAAATACACTTAAACTACGTCGCCAACAGCATCTTGCAAAACAGGGAATACAAAAGCCGCAACGAACACGCCGACACGCTGGCGCAGAACGACTTGAAGCGGGTGCAGGACTGGAAATGACTCCCCCACCGTTAACTTGCCACACCGTCGGCATAGTGCGCAAACACAAAGCCCGATTATCCGCCCGTAACCTCAAGGTCGTCTGAAAACCAAAACACCTGCCTTCGCGGCAGATTCCTACAACACCGAAGGAGTAGAAATGAAACTATCCGAATTGTTCAACCCCAACGAATTTGCCGCGCGTCATTTGAGTTTCGGCGACGAGGCTGCGCTTTTGGAGGCGCTCGGCGAGAAGAGCATGGATGAATTTGTCGGCAACACCGTGCCGCAAAGCATCCGTATGCCGTCCGAACTCGACCTGCCCGAAGCCCTGACCGAGGCGGACGCTTTGGCGAAGCTGAAAGCCATTGCGGCGAAAAACGTGATCAACAAATCCTATATCGGCTTGGGCTATTATCCGACCCGCGTGCCGAACGTGATTTTGCGCAACGTGTTGGAAAATCCGGGCTGGTACACCGCCTACACGCCGTATCAGGCGGAAATCGCGCAGGGGCGTTTGGAAGCGTTGTTGAACTTCCAGCAGGTGTGCATCGATTTGACCGGTTTCCCCGTGGCGGGCGCGTCTTTGCTGGACGAAGCGACCGCCGCTGCCGAAGCAATGGCGATGGCGCACCGCGTGGGCAAAGTGAAATCCGAGCGTTTCTTTGTGGACGAGCGCGTTTATCCGCAGACTTTGGACGTGATGAAAACCCGAGCCAAATATTTCGGCTTCGAGCTGGTGGTCGGCGATTTTGCCAAAGCGGATGAAGGCGAATACTTCGGCGCGCTGTTCCAATACGTCGGCAAAGACGGCGACGTGCAAGATTTGCAAAGCGTCATAGGTCGTCTGAAAACCAAAGGCACGATTGTTGCTGTTGCTGCCGACATCATGAGCTTGGTCTTGCTGAAATCGCCTGCCGAATTGGGTGCGGATATTGCTTTGGGCAACACCCAACGCTTCGGCGTACCGATGGGCTTCGGCGGGCCGCACGCCGCTTATTTCGCGTTTAAAGACGAGTTCAAACGTTCCGCCCCGGGCCGCATCATCGGCGTATCCAAAGACGCATCGGGCAAACCCGCGCTGCGCATGGCGTTGTCCACCCGCGAGCAACACATCCGCCGCGAAAAAGCCACGTCCAATATTTGTACCGCGCAGGCATTGCTGGCGAACTTGGCAGGCATGTACGCCGTCTATCACGGCCCCGAAGGCGTGAAACGCATCGCCAACCGCATTCACGCGCTGGCTTCCGCCTTTGCCGACGCGCTGGTTTCAGACGGCCTCAAAGTGGTTCACGAAGTCTTCTTCGATACCGTTACCGTCGATTTCGGCAGCAAAGAAAAAGCGGACAAAGCGTTCCAAACCGCTTTGGAACTGGGCTACAACCTGCGCCGCGTCAGCGACACCCAAATCGCCGCCGCCTTCCACGAAACATCCGTGCGCGAAGACCTCGCCGTGTTGTACTACGCCTTCACCGGCAACAACACCTTTACGCTTTCAGACGACGTCAAAGGTCGTCTGAAAACCGAATTCCTGCGTCAAGACAATATCTTGCAACATCCCGTGTTCGACCGTTACCACACCGAACACGAAATGCTGCGCTATCTGAAGAAACTCGAAGACCGCGATTTGGCGATGAACCGCAGCATGATTTCGCTGGGCAGCTGCACCATGAAGCTCAACGCCACCGCCGAAATGCTACCGATTACCTGGACGGAGTTCTCCGACATCCACCCCTACGCCCCCGAAGCCCAAACCGCAGGCTACCGCGAACTCCTGACCGACATGGAAAACAGCCTGAAAGCCATCACCGGCTTTGACGCGATTTCCTTCCAGCCCAACTCCGGCGCACAGGGCGAATACAGCGGTATGCTTGCCATCCGCCGCTATCAGGAAGCCCAAGGCGAAGCACACCGCAATATCTGCCTGATTCCCAAATCCGCCCACGGCACCAACCCCGCCACCGCCGCCATGCTCGGTTTGAAAGTCGTCGTCGTCGATACCGACGAACACGGCAACGTCAACATCGACGATTTGAAAGCCAAAGCCGAGCAACACCGCGACGCTTTGTCCGCCATCATGATTACCTATCCGTCCACCCACGGCGTGTACGAAGAAGGCATTCGCGACATCTGCCGCATCGTCCACGACAACGGCGGACAGGTTTACATGGACGGCGCCAACCTAAACGCCCAAATCGGCATCATGCAGCCCGCCGAAGTCGGCGCGGACGTGTTGCACATGAACCTGCACAAAACCTTCTGTATCCCTCACGGCGGCGGCGGCCCGGGCATGGGCCCCATCGGACTGAAAGCCCACCTCGCCCCGTTTGCCCCAGGCCATACCCTGACCGACACGCACAGCGCCAGTGCCGGGCAAACCGCCGTTTCCTCCGCCGCCTTCGGTTCCGCGTCCATCCTGCCGATTACCTGGATGTACCTGACCATGATGGGCAAACAAGGCATGGAACAGGCGACGCGCTGGGCATTGCTCAACGCCAACTACGTCGCCAAACGCCTGAGCGAAGACTATCCCGTTCTCTACACAGGCAAAAACGGCCGCGTCGCGCACGAATGCATCGTTGATTTGCGTCCGCTCAAAGCCGAAAGCGGCATCACCGAAACCGACATCGCCAAACGCCTGATGGACTACGGCTTCCACGCCCCGACTGTCTCCTTCCCCGTTGCCGGCACGCTGATGATCGAGCCGACCGAAAGCGAGAGCAAAGCCGAACTCGACCGCTTCATCGCCGCCTTGAAACAAATCAAACAGGAAGTGCTGAAAGTCGAGAGCGGAGAATGGCCGAAAGACGACAACCCGCTGGTCAACGCCCCGCACACCGCCGCCGACGTAACCGGCGAATGGGCGCATCCGTACTCCCGCGAAGAAGCCGTCTTTCCGCTGCCTTTCGTGCGCGAAAACAAATTCTGGCCGAGCGTCAACCGCGTGGACGATGTGTACGGCGACCGGAATCTGGTCTGCTCCTGCCCGCCGATGGAAGCGTATGAAGATTAAGGTTTGACATAAAGAAAGGTCGTCTGAAAATTTCAGAGACCTTTGTTTTAAAAAACATTCATTCAGAAGGTAGCGAGGTTACGCCTAATCTGTTTGTCAGTTTTATTTTTTCTTGCCAAAAATCAGGGACAACACTGACAAAATCAGGAAACCGACAAACAGGATTTTAGCGATACCTGCCGCGCTGCCGGCAATGCCGCCAAAGCCCAATACAGCTGCAATAATGGCGATAACAAAGAAAACAACTGCATAATGAAGCATGGTTTTTTCCTTTCTGTTTGGTGTGCAAACGGTTTGATGTGCAAACGGTTAAGGATAACCTGTCCGTTTATTGTGGGATTTAACAGTTTTAATTACTTAATCAACTATCTTATTGATTAATTTAGTACTCACGGATGTAACCGCTTATAGTAAACCTTATCGGATAACCTCCGACTTAGCAACCTGTAACAATACAAATTTTCAAAAAATCAGCCCATTTATAAAATAACCAAACCATAAATCAACAACTTACATGCAGACGTTAAGTTTTGAAAACATTCACATTTTATTGATTAAAATGCACTCAATAAAATTCTTTTTTAAAATCAACAAAAAATAAAAAATAATATTTACATAAAAAGTAATATCAAATCTGCCGTTTGAATCATCATGAAAAACAGTTCAGAGAAAAATATAGTGGATTAACTTTAAACCAGTACGGTGTTGCCTCGCCTTAGCTCAAAGAGAACGATTCTCTAAGGTGCTGAAGCACCAAGTGAATCGGTTCCGTACTAT
>CAKMQH010000065.1 GCA_927911515.1 uncultured Neisseria sp. | reverse complement strand
TAAACCAGTACGGCGTTGCCTCGCCTTAGCTCAAAGAGAACGATTCTCTAAGGTGCTGAAGCACCAAGTGAATCGGTTCCGTACTATCTGTACTGTCTGCGGCTTCGTCGCCTTGTCCTGATTTAAATTTAATCCACTATATATGATAAATTGATTAATGTAATGTGCTGCAACAAATGAGATAAACGGCTAAAAGGTCATCTGAAAGCGAATATTTCTTTTCAGACGACCTTTTTGGATTTGAACTCAATAAATAATGTTTTTACCGTAGCTTTCCAAAATCGATTTGATTTTGAGGATGGTTTCTTTGGGAGGCGGATGTACGCCGGTGAGTTTGTAGGTATCGCCACACAATGCCCATTTGTGCGCGCCCAGTTCGTGATAAGGGAGGAGTTCGACCATTTCGATATTGTCCATGTCTGCGATGAATTCGCCGAGCAGGTGGGCGGAACGGTCGTCGTCGGTATAGCCTGGAACGACGACGTAGCGGACGCGGGCGGGCTGTTTGCGTTCGGCGAGGTAGTGGGCGAATTTGAGGATTTTGGTGTTGGGGATGCCGACGAGGACTTTGTGGATTTCGGGGTCGATTTGTTTTAAATCGAGCATGACGAGGTTGGTGTGGTCGAGCAGGTCGTCAAGGATGGAATCGTAATGCAGGGCGTAGCCGTTGCTGTCGAGGCAGGTGTGGATGTCGTGTTCGTGGCAGGCGGTAAACCAGTCGCGTACGAATTCGTATTGCAGGAGCGGTTCGCCGCCTGTGGCTGTAACGCCGCCGCCTGTGGCGCGCAGGTAGTGGCGGTAGGACATGACTTGCTTCATGACTTCGGGCACGGTCATTTCTTGGGCTTGTTCGGTGTGCAAGTCCCATGTGTCGCGGTTGTGGCAGTAGAGGCAGCGCATGAGACAACCTTGCAGGAAGAGGACGTAGCGCAATCCGGGACCGTCCACCGCGCCGCAGGATTCTACGGAATGGACGATGCCTTTGCCGTTGTAGTGGCGGTGTCCGAGGTCTTTGGCGGGGGCGAGTGTTTCGGGGTTGATGGCAATGGTTGTCTGCATGGTGTCTGATGTACCGGATATTGGGGTCGTCTGAAAACTTGTTTTTGTGTTGCAGAGGATTCTTCTTATTGGATTAATGCGCGGGCATTGCGTTCCCTGTTGTGAGAAGCTTATGGACTGTTTTGGAATAGATAAACGCGTTTTAATGATCACTCTATTGTAACGTGTTCTGTCGCCTTGATTTAAAGTTAATCCACTAGATTTTGATATTATCAAACCATTGCTTCAGGCAAAATCAAGCCGGGTTCCGGATAATCCGTCCCCCGGCTTGGTTTACTGTAAACCCTTTGCTTTACATGGTTTGTGTAAAGGTGCGGGTAATCACGTCAAGCTGTTGTTCGCGGGTCAGCGAGTTGAAGCGTACGGCGTAACCGGACACGCGGATGGTCAGTTGCGGATATTTGTCCGGATTGTTCATCGCGTCTTCCAGCGTTTCGCGGGTCAGTACGTTGACGTTCAAGTGTTGACCGCCTTCCAATTCGCCTTCTTCGTGGTGGAAGTAGCCGTCCATCAAACCTGCGAGGTTGCGTTCGCGGGAGCTTTCGTCTTTACCCAATGCGCCCGGCACGATGGAGAAGGTGTAGGAAATACCGTCTTTGGCGAACTCAAACGGCAATTTGGCTACGGAGGTTAAGGAAGCGACAGCGCCGTTGACATCGCGACCGTGCATCGGGTTGGCACCCGGACCGAACGGTGCGCCTGCGCGGCGACCATCCGGCGTGTTGCCGTTTTTTTGCCGTACACGACGTTGGAGGTAATGGTCAACACGGACTGGGTCGGCGTTGCGTTGCGGTAAGTTTTGTGGGTCGCCACTTTTTTCATGAAACGTTCCACCAAGTCGCAGGCAATGTCGTCCACGCGGTCATCGTTGTTACCGAACTGCGGATATTCGCCTTCGATTTCAAAGTCGACGGCAATACCGTTTTCATCGCGAATCGGTTTGACTTTGGCGTATTTGATGGCAGACAGCGAGTCGGCGGCCACAGACAAACCAGCGATACCGCAAGCCATAGTGCGTTTCACGTCGCGGTCGTGCAGCGCCATCAGCGCAGCTTCGTAGCTGTATTTGTCATGCATGTAATGGATGATGTTCAGCGCGGTAACGTATTGGATTGCCAGCCAATCCATGAATTGATCCATGCGCGCAAAGACAGTGTCGTAGTCCAAGACTTCGTCCAAAATGGGTTCGGTTTTCGGGCCGACTTGGTCTTTGGATTTTTCGTCCACACCGCCGTTGATTGCGTACAGCAGGGTTTTCGCCAAGTTGGCGCGGGCACCGAAGAACTGCATTTGTTTGCCGACCACCATCGGGCTGACGCAGCAGGCAATGGCGTAGTCGTCGCTCTCGAAGTCCGGACGCATCAAATCGTCGTTTTCATATTGGATGGATGAAGTATCGATGGATACTTTGGCACAGAATTCTTTAAAGCCTTGCGGCAGTTGTTCTGACCACAATACGGTGATGTTTGGTTCGGGAGACGGACCCATGTTGTACAGGGTGTGCAGCACGCGGAAGTTGGTGCGCGTTACCAGCGTGCGGCCGTCCAAGCCCATACCGCCGATGGATTCGGTTGCCCAAATCGGGTCGCCGGAGAAGAGTTGGTCGTATTCAGGCGTACGCAGGAAACGAACCATACGCAGTTTCATCACCAAATGGTCGATAAATTCTTGCGCTTGGGTTTCGGTAATCACGCCGTTTTTCAGGTCGCGCTCGATGTAGATGTCCAAGAACGAAGACACGCGGCCGAACGACATGGCAGCGCCGTTTTGCGATTTAACGGCAGCAAGGTAAGCGAAGTAAGTCCATTGGATGGCTTCTTGCGCATTTTTCGCAGGGCCGGAAATGTCGTAGCCGTAAGAAGCCGCCATTTCTTTCATTTGACCCAAGGCTTTGTATTGGTCGTTGATTTCTTCTCGGCGGCGGATGACTTCTTCCAAATCCACACCGTTTTCCAAATCGGCTTGCAGTGAATTGAATTGGTTGAATTTATCAGCCATCAAGAAGTCGATACCGTACAATGCCACGCGGCGGTAGTCGCCGATAATACGGCCGCGACCGTAAGCGTCCGGCAAACCTGTAATCACGCCTGATTTGCGGCAACGGCGGATATCAGGCGTATAAACGTCAAACACGCCTTGGTTATGGGTTTTGCGGTATTTGGTGAAGATTTCGCTGACTTCGGGGTTCAACTCAACGTTGTACACTTTGCACGCGTCCTGCACCATTTTCAAACCGCCAAACGGCATGATTGAGCGTTTCAGAGGCTCATCTGTTTGCAGACCGACGATGGTTTCCAAATCTTTATCGATATAACCCGGCGCATGGCTGGTAATGCCGGACACGACTTGCGCGTCGATTTTATACGGTTCGTGTGTGCGGTTTTCGACTTTGATGCCTTCCATCACGTCCGCCCACAATTTGGTCGTCGCCTCAGTCGCAGGCGCGAGGAAAGACGCATCGCCTTCATAAGGCGTATAGTTCTTCTGAATAAAATCGCGCACGTCGACGTTGGTCTCCCAATTACCGCCGGTAAAACCTTCCCAAGCAGCAGGGCGTTGTTGTACATCGGTTGACATATCAAGCTCCTAATTTGTCAGATAAAATTTATAGGTAGTAGAAAATTTATCTTTATAGAATAAGCACTCTAGCTCTATGAAATGTAACGATTGGCGGAGATGTGAACGCATACCCAATGCTTTTTTGACTTATATCAATGAGAACAGTTATTACTTACGACTACATCTTATCTTTCAGGCCCTTAGCGTGTAAACAAGTGTAGAATACAAAATTAAGCCCTGAAAACTTGTCCGGTTTTCAGGGCTTTTTCTTGGGTTTTTGATTTCATGGAATTACATTTTGCAAAGGTCTCAAGTCAGACACAAATAAGGCACAAAGCAAAAAGACAGCCTGAAGTATAAGCTGTCTTTTGGTAATTTAGAATCTTAGGTTATTCAATAAATTCATTGGTGCCCGGAGCCGGAATCGAACCGGCACGGCCGGTTTAGGGCCGACGGATTTTAAGTCCGTTGTGTCTACCTATTTCACCACCCGGGCGTAGACTGTTTAATATTGAAAATTTGGAGGCGGGGGCGCGGATTTGAACCGGCCTGTATAAGGGTTGCACCCCTTATAGCATAAACACTCTGCCACCCCGCCATGAAATGAGTGGAGGCGAGAGTCGGAATCGAACCGGCGTAGACGGATTTGCAATCCGCTGCATAACCACTTTGCTATCTCGCCAAACAAACTACCAGGTAGTATTCAAACTGGAGCGGGAAACGAGTCTCGAACTCGCGACCTCAACCTTGGCAAGGTTGCGCTCTACCAACTGAGCTATTCCCGCAT
>CAKMQH010000064.1 GCA_927911515.1 uncultured Neisseria sp. | reverse complement strand
ATTGTCCGAGCAGGACGGCTTGACATGGACAACAGGGGATAGGCGGGACGGTCGCGGTGGTCTCGGAGATACGGGTTCTTTGACGGTTCAGGTACTGTTCGATCGGTTGCCAATCAATCACCTGATCCAACTTCAATAGAGGGAAGCGGTCGATGTGTTTGGCAATCACGGCTTGGGCGGTTTGCCGGAAGAAGGTGCTCATGGAAAATCCTCTAAATGTCTTGGTGGGAGTTTAGGGGGATTTTGCAAAGATCTCGGTGTATAGGAAGGAATTTGGCGGTAAAGTATTTGCGATATTCCTTATGCTTTTATCAAATTGCTGTTCAGAGCTGCTATGGAGCGTTTTGATGTTGATTGGCATATCGCTTTGCAGCCATTTTGTCATTGCGCGATGACAAAACGATAGCGAAATAGTGACAAAATGTGCGCGAGATTATAACGCCGTGTAAAAAATAAGATCTAAAATTTGGTCTTTTTCACTTTATTTTTACATATTTTATGCGATAAATTGAAATATTAAAATCAACTAATTGATTTTGAGCGATTATACAATTTACATTTTTCTATAATATAGAAACAACCCTTTTGAAACAGAATTGCATAAAAAGGTCTCTGAAAAATCGGTTTTACCGGTTTTCAGACGACCTGTTTATTTTATATATCGCAAGTTGACCCAAATTGAGAGCCCGACAGCCTTCTGCATTGATGCATAATACTGAACATGATCTTGCACGTTCTACTTATTTATAAACAAAAAGGGTAAGTTTAAGCCAGTTCTGTTTTCGGTTTCGTTGCCTTGTCCTGATTTAATCTAAATCTACCCTGTATAATTTGAGGTTGATTCCGAATAGAAAAATACATTTGAACCAGAATTGTTTTAATGTGAAACCATTTAAGCAGAGAGTTTTCAGGATGTTTACTTGTGCAGTTAAAGCAAATGAAAGCTACTTGGGTTATCATTGAAAATCACAAAAAACAGTTGCAGAGCAGCCGGGAAAATTGTCGTGTTTTGCTTTTTGAAGCGGGACAGCAAGTTATACAGTTTCACCAAATACAATTAATGAACATCTTTTTTTATCAGTTTTAACGCGTTATCTAGGATAGTATTTATGAGCAAACAGGTAACCTACAACCAACACCCCGAGCAGCAAGCCCGCGACATCATCGACCAAAAACTGGAGCAGGCGGGCTGGGCGGTACAGTCGGTGAAGAACTTTAATCGCAACAGCAGTTTAGGTGTGGCAGTGCGTGAATATCCAACCGACAGCGGTCCGGTAGATTATCTGTTGTTTGTTGATGGCGAGCCGGTTGCCATGATTGAAGCCAAGCCGGAAAATTTTGGCCATAAGCTTAATACGGTGGAAGAGCAAAGCGCACGCTATGCCGATAGCGAACTTAATTATATTCAGCAAGCAGAGATTGCCTTTTTATATGAAAGCACAGGCGTAGTAACACGTTTTACCAACCGCAACGACCCAGCCCCGCGTGCCCGTGAAGTCTTCCATTTTCATCGCCCCGAGACATTGCAAAAATGGGCAAGCGAAGGCAAAAACACCCTGCGCGCCAAACTTAAAGCCATACCTGCGCTCAATCCTAACCATCTGTCTGCGGCGGCGTTAGGATTGCGCGATTGCCAATTAACCGCCATCGAAAATATGCAAGATTCTTTGGCAAAAGATTTGCCGCGCGCCTTGATTCAGATGGCCACAGGTGCAGGCAAAACCTATACCGCTATCAGCATTATGTATCGTTTGCTCAAATACACAGGCAAACGCCGCATTTTGTTTTTAGTAGATACCGTCAACTTGGGCGAACAGGCCGAGCAGGAAATGTTGGTTTTTACCCCGTCTGACGACAACCGCAAATTTACCGAACTCTACAACGCTCAAGTCATTAAATCGCCGCACATTCCCAACGGCGTAGAAGTCTGCATTTGCACCATTCAGCGCATGTATTCCCTATTAAAAGGGGAAGAACTGGCGATACCGGATGACAGCATGGAATTAGAAGAATGGGAAAACCGCCTAAAAGAACCATTGCCCGTTGCCTATCAACCGGATCTGCCACCCGAATTTTTTGATTTTATTTTTATCGACGAATGCCATCGCTCCATTTACAACCTGTGGCGGCAAGTGTTGGATTATTTTGATGCCTATCTGATCGGCTTAACCGCCACACCGGACAACCGCACTTTTGGCTTTTTCAATCAAAATGTCGTCAGCGAATACAGTCACGAGCAAGCCGTTGCCGATGGCGTAAACGTAGGTAATGAAGTCTATCTGATCAATACCAAAATCAGCCTGGATGGCGGCAAATTCAAAGCCGAAGAGCTGGTCGAACACCGCGAACGCACCACACGCCGCAAACGCTGGCAGCAGCAAGACAGCGATGAGGCCTATACTGCCAAGCAACTCGACAGGGATGTTGTCAATCCAAGCCAAATCCGCACCATTATCCGTACTTTCCGCGACCACTTGCCGGTAATGTTCCCGAATCGTCAAGAAGTACCCAAAACCTTGATTTTTGCCAAAAACGACAGCCACGCCGACGACATCATCAAAATGGTGCGGGAAGAGTTCGGGCAAGGCAACGAATTTTGCAAAAAATCACTTACAAAGCCAAAGACGATATTGTGGGTGAAAACGGCGAAATCATCGAACAAGGCGAAGAACCCAAAACCGTCTTAGCGAATTTCCGCAACAGCTACAACCCGCGCATCGCCGTTACCGTCGATATGATTGCCACGGGAACCGATGTCCGCCCGCTCGAATGCCTGCTGTTTATGCGCGATGTCAAAAGCCGCAACTATTTTGAGCAAATGAAAGGGCGCGGCACACGCACGCTTGATAAAGAAGGCTTGCAAAAAGTCAGCCCTTCCGCATCATCGGCCAAAACCCATTATGTGATTGTCGATGCGATTGGCGTTACCAAATCGCTCAAAACGGCAAGCCAGCAATTAGACACCAAGCGTTCGGTCAGCTTCTCCGATTTAGGAAAAGCCGTCGTCTTCGGCGGCGCATTTGATAGCGACAGCATCAGCTCGCTGGCGGCACGCCTTGCCCGTTTAAACAAACAGCTTGATGACGAACAACAGCAGCAAATCACCGCCATCACAGGCGGCGTCCCATTACCGCAATTGGTCAAAGACCTGTTTCATGCCATCAATGCCGATGAAATCCATCGGGCAGCTTGCGAGCAAGAAGGCATTTCCATTGATGAGACGCCGTCTGAAAAAACCGTTTTACAGATACAAAAACAACGCGTCAAAGCCGCCACACGTCCGCTTTCCATGGAACTCATCACCACATTGGACGACATCCGCAAACAAAACGAGCAGAAAATTGACGCCGAGATTGATGAAGTCATCCACGCAGGCTGGGCGGAAAATGATGAAACCCTGACCCAAGATTTTGCCGAATGGATACGCAGCAACAAAGACGAAATCACCGCCTTACAGATTTTCTATAATCAGCCTTATCAACGCCAAGCCTTAAGCCTTGCGATGATTAAAGAGCTGGCAGCCGCCATTAAAAAAGCCAAACCGAAATTGGCATTCAGTCATATTTGGCAGGCGTACGCGCGTTTGGATAACGTCAGCGAACAGGTAGAAAGCGAACTCACCGCCTTAGTCAGCCTTGTTCGTCGAGTGATTGGCATTGATGACAAAATCACCCCGTTTGCCAAAACCGTGCGTAAAAACTTCCAAACATGGACGTTTGAACACAACGCCCGCGCCGACAAACCGCTGACCGAAGCGCAAATGCAATGGCTGACCATGATTCGTGACCACATAATCACTTCCTTTGCCATCGAAGAAAACGACTTTGAACTTACCCCGTTCAATCAATACGGCGGCTTAGGGCAAGCCTATGATGTATTGAGTGAAATTGCCGCCAACGACCAAGACTTTAACACCCTATTAAACGAGATTAACCAACAATGGACAGCATAAAAATGACCACAGAACAGCAATTGCTGAAGGGTGGAAAACGCAGCCGTTACAAAACTTACTAAGTCATGTTATTGGTGGCGATTGGGGAAAAGATGAAAATTATAATGATGAGAATTTTATTCTCGTTAATTGTATTCGTGGTGCTGAATTCCGTAATTGGAAAAATGATAAAGCTTCAACGGCAGCTCTACGAAAAATAAAAATATCTAGTCTTCAAAATCGCCAAATTCAAGAAAACGATATTCTAATTGAGATTTCAGGTGGTGGACCTGAGCAGCCCGTTGGAAGAACGGCATTGATTACAAAACAAGTTCTGTCAAATTTCAACAATCCTGTTGTCTGCACGAATTTTTTACGTTTAATTAGACCAAATGAAAAAATTAATTCTACTTTTTTAAACTACTATCTTTCCTATTTTTATTTATCAGGAAAAATTATTTCATATCAGGCGGGAAGTAATAATCTAAGAAATCTCAAATTTAAAGAGTATGAAAGAATTAAAATACCCATTCCCCCACTTGAAACCCAACAAGCCATCGTCAATAAAATCGAAAGCCTGTTTGACGAAATCGACGAAGGCATAGGTCGTCTGAAACCGCAGCGCAGCAAATCCAACAATACCGCCAATCCCTGCTCAAAAACGCCTTTAACGGCGAACTCACCAAAGAATGGCGCAGCAAGCACGCGGACACCTTGCCGTCTGAAAACGAACTGCTCGCCCAAATTCAGACGACCCGCGAACAACACCACGCCCAACAGCTTGCCGGCTGGCAAACAGCCGTCAGCCAATGGGAACAAAATGGAAAAGAAGGGAAAAAACCGAGCAAGCCCAAAGCGTCGACACAAGCAGTCAAATTTGAAGAAAATTTTGCAGATTTGCCGAGGGGGTGGTTTAACTTCTCGTTGGACACGTTAGCAGAAATTTCAGGCGGATTAACCAAAAATGCCAAACGCGGTTCATTTAAAGAAAAAGTTCCTTATTTACGAGTTGCTAATGTTTACGCTAATGAGTTGAAGTTAGACGAAATTGCGACAATAGGAATTCAAGAAAATGAAAAAGCACGAACATTGTTGCAGACGAATGATTTACTTATTGTTGAAGGGAATGGCAGTATTGAACAAATAGGACGAGTGGCTATTTGGAATAATACTATTAACCCTTGTTATCACCAAAACCATTTAATTAAAGCTCGATGCTATCCTTTTGTACTACCTAAATTTGCACTTTATTTTCTAATTTCTCCTATGGGAAGAGAAAGAATTATAAATGTTGCAAGTTCAACAACAGGATTACATACATTAAGTTTAACAAAAGTAGCTAACTTAATTATTCCAGTTTGCTCCCTAGCAGAACAAACCCAAATCGTTGCCATTTTAGAAACCAAACTTACCGCCTGCGACCAACTCGCCGCCGAACTTGCCAAACAACTCAAACAAGCCGAGTTGCTCAAACAGGCGGTCTTAAAAGCGGCTTTTCAGGCAGCCTTTTGGATAAATAAATTAAAGAGAAAACGAATATGACCACAACGCAAAACCACACTTCAAACGCCATCGTCCAAAAGGTTTGGAGTTTCTGCCATATGCTGCGCGATGACGGCGTGAGCTACGGCGACTATTTGGAGCAGATTACCTATCTGATTTTCTTGAAGATGGCGTTTGAATACAGCCAGCCGCCCTACAATCGTGATGTCGGCATTCCCGAAGAATACAACTGGAAAAGTCTGACCGACCGCACAGGCGCGGAATTGGAAAGCCATTATCTTGCTTTGTTGCGCGATTTAAGTATGCGTAAAGGCTTGCTTGGGCAAATCTTTGCCAAGGCGCAAAACAAAATCCAAGACCCTGCCAAATTATCCCGTTTGGTCGCGATGATTGATGAAACCAAATGGACGCGCTTGGGCGTGGATGTAAAAGGCGATATTTACGAAGGCATTTTGGAAAAGAATGCCGAAGATACCAAATCCGGCGCGGGGCAATACTTTACGCCGCGTGCTTTGATTCAAGCAATTGTCGAATGCGTCCGCCCGCAGCCGGATACTCTGATTGCCGACCCGGCAGCAGGCACCGGCGGCTTTTTATTGGCGGCATACAGCTATTTGGAAAAACACGCCAATCTAAACACCGACCAAAAAGAGCGGTTAAAAAAAGGGACGT
Organism: uncultured Neisseria sp.; assembly: GCA_927911515.1. Taxonomy (GTDB): domain Bacteria; phylum Pseudomonadota; class Gammaproteobacteria; order Burkholderiales; family Neisseriaceae; genus Neisseria. The sequence goes on along the minus strand of CAKMQH010000064.1, from coordinate 4,062 downwards.
TTTTCGGCAATGAAATCGTCGCCAATACCCGCCGTTTGTGTTTGATGAACCTGTTTTTACACGGCATCGGCGAAATGGACGGCGATAGCCCGATCAGCTCCGATGACTCCTTGGTTGCGCCAAGCGCACGCAAAGTGGACTTGGTTTTAGCCAATCCGCCATTCGGCAAAAAAAGCAGCATGACCATTACCAATGCCGAGGGCGAAGCCGAAACCGAAGATTTTGTCTATAACCGCCAAGACTTTTGGGCAACCACCTCCAACAAACAAGTCAACTTCTTGCAGCATATTTACACCATGCTCAAAAACAACGGGCGGGCTGCCGTGGTCGTGCCCGACAATGTGCTTTTTGAAGGCGGCGCAGGCGAAACTGTGCGTAAAAAATTGTTACAGATGACTGATTTGCATACGATTTTGCGTTTGCCAACGGGTATTTTCTACGCCCAAGGCGTGAAAGCAAATGTGTTGTTCTTTGATAACCGCCCCGCACAGGAAAAGGCCGTTACCCAAGAAGTCTGGGTGTATGACTACCGCACCAACGTGCATCATACGCTGAAGAAAAAACCGATGCAGTTGGCGGATTTGCAGGATTTCATTACCTGCTATTGCCCCGAAGACCGTTCAAAGCGCGCAGAAACCTATCATGCCGAAAACAATCCCGACGGACGCTGGCGTAAATTTAGTATCGATGAAATCAATCAGCGCGAAAAAACCAGCTTGGATATTTTCTGGCTGAAAGACCATTCTTTAACCGACTTGGACAATCTGCCCGCCCCCGATATTTTAGCCTATGAAATCATTGAAAATATCGAAGCGGCTTTGATGAGTTTTCGAAGCGTTGCCGAGCAGTTGGCGGATTAGTCAGACCATCAATTAATAGACTAAGACAACTGCCGAATCTCATTACAACTTCAATGATTTTGTGAATTAGCTTGCTAAGTAGAGGTATAAAAGGTCGTCTGAAAATCGGTTTTACCGATTTTCAGACGACCTTTTCCTTGTGTGTCGCAAATCAGGTATAACTTAGCTTGCACATACCCGTTTAAAAATAAGGTTATCTCATCTTTCTGAACCGCATGGCTACAAACTGTTTGACACAATTATCCAAAAGATATAATATTTCTTATATATGATTTTTATTATATATTTTTATTTTTAGATGAATCACTCTCAAACAAGGAGCAATTAAATGAAACGTAATTTAGGTACTTTGGATCGCACTCTCCGTATTATCATTGGAGTAGCCTTAATCGCCGCCGCTGCAACAGGTCAAATCGGCTGGTGGGGTTGGTTGGGCATCATCCCGCTGGCTACCGCCTTGATAGGAAGCTGCGCGTTGTATAGCTTATTGGGCATCAATACCTGCCACATCAACAAAAAAATAAAAAAAAAACAAAACATGAGTAAAGACATGAGTAAAGAAGGGCAACTTCCACGAATTACTCCTGCGGAAGCGGCAGCGAAAATCCGTGAAGGCGCGATAGCGGCAGACATTCGCAGCCAAGCAGAATATCGGGGTGGGCATATCGGCGGCGCATTGTCCCTACCACCGGAACAGCATCGCGACAAACTGCCCGACAACACCGCGCCCTGTCTGATTTTTTATTGCTTGGGTGGCAAACGCACGGCGCAGGCAGAAGCAGCATTGTCGGAACTTGCTCGGGGACGCGAGTGCTACATTCTTGAAGGCGGTTTGCAGGCATGGAAAGCCGCAGGTCTCCCCATAATCGCCGAACACGCTGCACCGGACATCATGCGGCAGGTGCAAACCATCGCAGGCGGATTGGTTCTGTTCGGCGTGTTGGCAGGTTCGCTGGTGTCGCCTTGGTTTTACCTGATAGACGCAGCAGTCGGCGCAGGCCTGTTGACAGCCGGTTTAACCGGATTCTGCGGCATGGCACGACTACTGGCTAAAATGCCATGGAACCGTTAAACAGAGGTCGTCTGAAAGTTGCTGTTGAGGCAGTTATGGCTGATAATCCAACTTTCTTATTTGCAGAAAAGGGCAAACCATGACCACAGCCGACAATCAACCGCCCTACGAAGAAGCCACCGCTTTCCTTAAACTTCTGGCAAACCCCCACCGTCTCGCCGTACTGTGTAAGCTGCACGAAAGACCGTACAATGTAACCGAACTGGCTGAATCATCTGGTCTGCCTCAAGCGGCAATGTCCAGCCAATTAGCCCTGTTGCGCGAGGCCGGATTGGTGTCTTTTGAAGTGAACCACCGAGAGCGGCAATATTACATTGCCAATCCACGAGTCAACGAGATGATACAGCTCCTGTATTCCTTTTTCTGTGCAGAAAAAGATTAAAATGTGGTTGTACTGCCTTAGACAAACTAATCGGAAAAATTAACCTAAAAGGTCGTCTGAAAATTTTTCAGACGACCTTTTTTGTTGTGTTTAGTAATTTAAAAACAGCTAATCGCATTTCAAAAAACAAGAGAGATACTGGCATATAAACCTATTTACTCCTGCCAAATAATCTCGTGTTTAGAACCATAAGTAATCTTCTTGATTTTGTGTTCCAGAGCTATTTCTTTATCTAGCTTTCCTGAATATTCTGAACCTGCTAATTTTTGAAATAAAGTAATGTTCAACTCATCATTGCGGGAAGTTGTTTTTATATCTGAGATGCCCATTGCGCTATTGCCTAATAAGCCTGTCAAATGAACCTGCCTATAACCCTTATCTTCATTGACTGTAATTTTGAAATTCCCAATATCGTCCAACTTGATTTCATCATTAGCGAAAAAGCAGCCGGACAATATCAAGCCGGTAATACCCAGCATAATTACTTTAACTTTCATCATCATTTCATCCTTCGATAAAGGCATCTTCTAATGTATCATCAAGATTACTATACACAACAATGCTGTTCCCTCAAAACAAATCTCCGTCGTCAAAATCGACAAAGTACTACTTAAAATTTCTGTACATGATGAACTAAAACTTGGAAATGTTTTTCAGACGACCTATTCGACGACTTTACCTCTATTTACCCTATTTATTGACAACACTCCAATGAAAAACATTTTTTAATAAACCTTTTAGATGTATAAACCTATTAAATATGATTTAATACTGTTTCCTATCCATTTGGATTAATTTTATAGAATATGGGTAACTCTTTTGCTGTATTGTTCCTGTTACTTAGAAAAAACAATAATGATATGGCAAGTTTCATTTTGTATTTTCAGGTTGTTTATCCATCATCCACCTTATCGTAGGAGCAATTATGCCTCAAATGAAATTTAAATTATGGCTGCCGGTGTTACTGGCTGCCGTTTTAGCAGCCTGTTCCCAATCGCATCAAGCAATGGAAGCACCGGCTGCCGCTAATTCAGCAATGCCGAGCCAGCGTGCTCAAAAGGCAGAGAAATTAGGAACGCGCTGGGGTGATGAAGTCCAATCTTCTGTCCATTCCGTAGATTTGCGCCGCGTCAGCCGTGAACCTTTGGCACAAAGCGTATTAAACTACTCATCCAAAGATTATCACGGTCGTAGCGTCAATTCGATTTCTTTAGCTTCAGGCAAAGTGGAGTTGTCTGTGCGCGGTGATGACGGCGACCTGTTGCCGATCTTCCGCGACAGAGGCAACTACTATCTGCGCGGTACGGATGGTCAAGCATACCGTTTGGTCTATAAAAACAATAGCAACAAAACTTTGGAAATCGTCGCCAGCGTCGATGGTTTGGATGTGATTTCAGGCAAACAAGCCAGCAAATACGCCAGCGGTTATGTATTGCACCCCCATGGCTCTTTGGAAATCGAAGGTTTTCGCAAAAGCAGCAACGCAGTGGCATCGTTTATTTTCAGCAGCCCTCGCGAATCTTATGCCGCCAACTCGGATAATGGCTCCATCCGCAATACAGGTGTAATCGGCACTGCAATTTTCGAACTGTACGACCCGAACCGCCGCACCAACGAACCTGAGGCGTTCCCTGCTGACAACGGATACGCCAAACCGCCTACCCGATAAGGTATTTAAGGTTAAAAAACGGTCTGCAAACCAAATCATACGGTTTCAGACGTTTTTATAGTGGATTAAATTTAAATCA
>CAKMQH010000063.1 GCA_927911515.1 uncultured Neisseria sp. | reverse complement strand
TTTTTGGAACACCGCACCAAAAATCCAGCCTGAACAGCTTGGGCTTGCTGCTGAAACTCACGCCGACTCAAGTCAACGTGCAACGCGATGGCGAATGGAAACAACTACCCATCGACCAAGTGCAAATTGGCGACCTAATCCGCGCCAACCACGGCGAACGCATTGCCGCCGACGGCATTATTGAAAGCGGCAGCGGCTGGGCGGACGAGAGCCACCTCACCGGCGAATCCAATCCCGAAGAGAAAAAGGCGGGTGGCAAAGTGTTGGCGGGTGCGCTGATGACCGAAGGCAGCGTGGTGTATCGCGCCACGCAGCTCGGCAACCAAACCCTGCTCGGCGACATGATGAACGCGCTGTCCGAAGCGCAAGGCAGCAAAGCGCCGATTGCGCGCGTGGCGGACAAGGCGGCGGCGGTGTTCGTGCCTGCCGTCGTGGGCATCGCACTTCTGACTTTTATTGCCACTTGGCTGGTGAAAGGCGATTGGACGATTGCGCTGATGCACGCCGTTGCCGTTTTGGTGATTGCCTGCCCGTGCGCGCTCGGTCTGGCAACGCCCGCCGCGATTATGGTCGGCATGGGCAAAGCGGTGAAACACGGCATTTGGTTTAAAGACGCGGCGGCGATGGAAGAAGCCGCCCACGTCGATGCCGTCGTATTGGACAAAACCGGCACGCTGACCGAAGGCAGGCCGCAGGTTGCCGCCGTTTATTGCGTTCCCGACAGCGGCTTTGACGAAGATGCTTTGTACCGCATCGCCGCCGCCGTCGAACAAAACGCCGCCCACCCGCTCGCCCGCGCCATCGTCTCCGCCGCTCAAGTGCGCGGCTTGGAAATTCCCGCCGCACAAAACGCGCAAACCGTTGTCGGCGCAGGCATTACCGCCGAAGTCGAAGGTGTGGGCTTGGTGAAAGCGGGCAAACTTGATTTTGCCGAATTAAGGCTACCTGAAACCTTTCAGACGACGTTTGGCGCATCGCAAGCATCGTCGCCGTTTCCGCCAACGGCAAACCCATCGGCGCATTCGCACTCGCCGACGCATTGAAAACCGATACCGCCGAAGCCATAGGCCGTCTGAAAAAACACGGCATCGACGTTTACATCATGAGCGGCGACAATCAAGGCACGGTCGAATACGTCGCCAAACAACTGGGCATCGCACACGCCTTCGGCAACATGAGTCCGCGCGACAAAGCCGCCGAAGTGCAGAAACTCAAAGCCGCCGGCAAAACCGTGGCGATGGTCGGCGACGGCATCAACGACGCGCCTGCGCTCGCCGCCGCCAACGTCAGCTTCGCCATGAAAGGCGGCGCGGACGTTGCCGAACACACCGCCTCCGCCACGCTGATGCAGCATTCGGTCAACCAACTCGCCGATGCCCTGCTGGTATCGCAAGCCACTTTGAAAAACATCAAACAAAACCTGTTTTTCGCCTTCTTCTACAATATCTTGGGCATCCCGCTCGCCGCACTCGGCTTCTTAAACCCCGTCATCGCGGGCGCGGCAATGGCGGCAAGTTCGGTTTCAGTGTTAAGCAATGCGTTGAGGTTGAAGCGGGTGAAGATTGAGTAATATGGAAAAGGTCGTCTGAAATGCATACGCCCAATTTCATTGTTCAGGTAGCCTCAAACTAGGAATCAACCGATGAAAAGTTATACGCTCAATATTCCCCACTTTGAATACCCTGAATCATTTCAAAAAATTGTCGAACTGAATTTAGTCGATTTCGATATTTGGCATCTGCTTGATAGTCATTGGGCAGCCGAACTATACCGAGGCTTGCAAACGCGCTATCCCAAGAGAAAACTGATTCCCTTCGCCAAACGCAGCGATTGCGATGACACTGCCTGCTTCGAAATCGGCAAAGGCGGCACAGTCCAGCTTATCCACGACTTCGCCAGCCCGGCTGGGAGCAGCGTCAAGAATTCCCCGATTGCTGGGCATGGCTCGCCCAAGCGGTAAACGACATGATCGAATACAACCGGGAAGGCGGCATCCGGTAAACCTCAAACCGGCTGATGGACAAATAATGGATGAGGTTTAAATTAGAACAAGACGATGATTTTCCACACTAGGGGTTTGCTATAAAATCATTACCATCGCAATGCCCTTCCCCGCCTTGCCCCATTACCAAAAAAACAAGGAGAAAACATGAAAACCGCTATTGTCGATTACGGCATGGGCAACCTGCATTCTGTCCTCAAGTCCGTACAGGCCGCGCAAACCTTGTCCGGCAAAGCCGCCGAAATTTACCTGACCGACCGTCCCGAAGACATCTTCGCCGCCGACAAAATCATTTTCCCCGGTCAAGGCGCAATGCCCGACTGCATGGCTGCGCTGCGGCAAAGCGGTTTGGGCGAGGCAGTGGAAGACGGCTTGAAAAACAAACCCTTTTTCGGCATCTGCGTCGGCGCGCAATTATTGTTTGAACACAGCGAAGAAGGCGATACCGCCGGACTGGGCTGGTTCAAAGGCAAAGTCAAACGCTTCGCCGCCAACCAAACCGATGCACACGGAGGCCGTCTGAAAGTGCCGCACATGGGCTGGAATACGGTACGCCAAACCCGCCCGCATCCGCTGTTTAAAGACATCGGACAAGAAACGCGCTTTTACTTTGTCCACAGCTACTACTTCGCCCCCGAAGACCCCGAAACCGTCCTTGCCACCAGCGAATATCCTAACGAATTTGCCTGCATCGTCGGCAAAGACAATGTTTTCGCCACCCAGTTCCACACGGAAAAAAGCCACGACGCGGGATTGCTGCTGTTACGCAACTTCTTGGATTGGCAGCCCTAGCAGTCTGTTTATATCAAAAGGTCGTCTGAAATATTTTCAGACGACCTTTCTTATAATATAGTGGATTAAATTTAAATCAGGACAAGGCGACGAAGCCGCAGACAGTACAAATAGTACGGCAAG
>CAKMQH010000062.1 GCA_927911515.1 uncultured Neisseria sp. | reverse complement strand
TTGATTGTTTGGTGGTATCTATGAAGAAGACAATAGCGATACATCAATAAAGTTCCATTGCTTGGCGATATTCCTGTAGTAGGAAACTTGTTTAAATCACGAGCTAAGAAAGAAGAACGACGCGAAATTGTTGATTTTCATCACGCCTCGCATCATGGATGGCGTGGGTAGTAATTTGCGTTACTAAGTAAATGAGTTAAAAAACGGGCAGATGTCTTTTTGATATCTGTCCTTTTTTTATTTATTTATTTGATTGGGGAATCGGGATTTGTACGTCTAATATAACAGTCAAAGAATTTTAGGAATTTGAAATAAAAAACTATTAAGGTCAATGTGTTATGAATTAATGTGTGGTGCTAGTAGGCATGAGTTTTGATGGGTGGCACAAATAATGCTTAGTATCGTATAAAATGCTTTTTATGGAAAAAATCAACGGTAATTTAATATTAATTGGATTGATGGGTGCAGGTAAAACCACTTTGGGTCGGTATATTGCCCAAATGTTGGATCGCCCATTTTATGATAGCGATCATGAAATTTGTACTGCATCAGGTGTCTCAATTCCTCTCATTTTTGAAATGGAAGGAGAGCAAGGATTTCGCAATCGAGAGACTGCTATGTTGAAGAAATTGACTGCGATGAAGGATATTATTCTATCAACAGGAGGAGGGCAGTTTTGCGTGAGGAAAACAGGCAAAATATGCGACGAAATGGTACGGTCGTGTATCTTCATGCTCCGCCTGAAGTTTTGTTAGAGCGAACCCGTTATGACAATAGCCGCCCTTTGTTACAGGTAGAGAACCCGCTTGCTAAGTTGCAGGAACTCTATAATACCCGTGATCCTTTATATCGAAATACTGCACACATTGTGATTGAGTCTGACAGCTGTGCAAAAACGGTGAAACGGTTATTTGAGACGTTAAATCAATAATGGATTTGTTATCAATAACTCAACGATAAAGTCTTTTCAGACGACCTTAAATGATGCCGGTGTCTAGAGAATAACAAGGAATCAAGATGCGAACCCTGACTGTCCAAACTCCTTCACATCAATATCCCATTTTTATTGGGAATCATCTTATTGAACAGGCTGATGTTTTATTAAAACCATATTTAAGTAATAAAGTGGCTATCGTTACGAATGAGACGATTGCGCCCTTATATTTAGAATCTTTTCAGACGACCTTGGATAAATCAGGTATTCCCAGTTTCAGTATTATTCTGCCCGATGGGGAAGAATATAAAAACTGGCAAACGCTCAATCTTATTTTTGATGGCTTAATGCAAAATAGGGCAGAGCGCAAAACGACATTGATTGCATTGGGAGGCGGGGTTATTGGCGATATGGTTGGTTTTGCGGCAGCAACTTATCAGCGAGGCGCCCCATTTATCCAAGTACCGACTACCTTGTTAAGTCAAGTTGATTCCTCAGTTGGCGGTAAGACGGCAATTAATCATCCGCTTGGGAAAAACATGATAGGTGCGTTTTATCAACCTAGGGCTGTGCTAGCGGACTTATCTACGCTCCAAACGCTCCCCCAGCGCGAATTATCTGCCGGTATGGCGGAAGTCATTAAATACGGCGCGCTTGGCGATATTGAGTTTTTTGAGTGGTTAGAACAGAACATGACCGATTTGATGATGCAAGATCAGGAGAAACTTGCGCAGGCTGTGTATCATTGTTGCAAAATGAAAGCTGAGATTGTGGCTCAAGATGAGACAGAACAAGGGATTCGTGCATGGTTGAATCTGGGGCATACTTTTGGACATGCTATCGAGGCAGAAATGGGTTATGGCGTGTGGCTGCATGGAGAGGCGGTGGCTGCGGGATGCGTGTTGGCTGGAAGGTTATCCGAGAAACTGGGTAAAATCCATGAGATGGATACGCATCGTATTGCGGCATTGCTTGAGGCTGCAAAATTACCGTCAGCACCGCCGAAGTTTGAATTTGAAAAATGGATAGACCACATGAGTCATGATAAAAAAGTGAGTGGCGGTGTCATGCGCTTTATTGGTTTGGATCGTTTGGGTAAGGCAAACATTACGAAGGTTACAGATATGGAAATTTTGCGCCAAACCTTGAGTCCATATCTATGAAGGTAGAGTAATGTCTTCAGAATGTACTCATAACTTCATATAAAACAGAGCAAGTTAAAACTACGATAAAAGAAGCCGCCAAGATAATTTCATCATTGCAGCCTCTTGAAAATAAAGGGAAGGTGATGATGTTGTGAACAGAGAGGGTGGTGTGAAGCCAATCTGTTTTTGTATTTGGTACTTTGAAAATTGATTGCTTGGGATGTATGTTGTACTGTTAATCTGAGACCTTTGCAAATCCCCCCAAAATCCCCTAAATTCCCACCAAGACATTTAGGGGATTTCTCATGACCACCTTCTTCCAGCAAACCGCACAAGCCATGATCGCCAAACACATCGACCGCTTCCCCACTATTGAAGTTGGATCAAGTGATTGATTGGCAGCCGATCGAACAATACCTGAATCGTCAAAGAACCCGTTACCTTAGAGACCACCGCGGCCGTCCCGCCTATCCCCTGTTGTCCATGTTCAAAGCCGTCCTGCCCGGAATGGCACAGCCTCTCTGATCCCGAACTCGAACACAGCCTCATCACCCGCATCGATTTCAACCTGTTTTGCCGTTTTGACGAACTGAGCATCCCCGATACAGCACCTTATGCCGCTACCGCAACTGGCTGGCGCAAGACGACACCC
>CAKMQH010000061.1 GCA_927911515.1 uncultured Neisseria sp. | reverse complement strand
TGACTTTTCAGGCAGCCTGTTTTTTCGTATTATTCGCGTATTGCCTGCAATTCAGCGGCAGAGAGGGGATGCGCATTGAAATTCAGGTGGTTTGCGTGAGATGTTTTGGTTGTTTGTCAGCCAGTAGTTGAAAGTTGTTGCAGGGCTTGCGGATAGATCATGATGGTAGGGTTCTTTTTAAATGGATTTCGTTTGGTTTTGAGCCAAACAGGAAGAAAACAGCCTTTAAGCTATTATATTTGTTGTTTGGAATGAAACAAAGGTCGTCTGAAAATGGATTCACGGTTTTCAGAACGACCTTTTTATTATATGGTAATTGAGCAAAATGTAGGTTGGGTTGCAAACCCAACGCGTTGTGAAATTTAACAGTTTTGTTGGGTCTTGACCCAACCTACGCTTGCTTATTTATTTCAAGGCTTTTATTAGATATATAATTCGCATCTAGAATTTGAATGAATTCACTTTTTATAATAATGCATTTGGATGATTTTTCAGTATTACTTACCCCATCATGTTCAAGAAAAGAAACTGATTCAGGACAAAATACCTTTGTGTCTCCTAGATTCCAAGCCATATAACCATATAGGGCGTTTTTACGCCCATTAGCAGCCATAGAACATTTATCTTTGTTTTCATTACATGAAAAAGTTAGTTTAATAGCATGTAAATCAAAAGTATCAATGCCGCTAATTTCTTTTTCATTATATCTGTCATGAATAAGATACCATAATGAATCTTGATTGCTTTCAATAATTCTTAAAGGCAATAATAATCTAGATGGAAAATTATCTGATATATTTGCAATAATACATAAAAAACAAAATGATATAATAAATGAAAACAAGTTGATTACTAAAATTTTCTCTCCGCTTGAAAAACGTTCATTAAATATTATAAAAGATGATAAAATTATGTTAATTGCTGGTAAAAATAAAGTAGAAAGAAAAAATATATCATGATAATTGATATTAATCCAGCTATTTGATATGGGAATAAATATAAATACTATTGGATAGAAATTTGCTAGCATCGGAATGAAAAAGGAGAAAACCACTCCTTGCCAAAAATTTTTAATTTTTATATTCCTAAAATTTTTTAAATTTATAAAATAATAGAAGATTCCAATCAAATAAATAATTAATGGAAAAATTAGCATTAAAAAAATAATTAATTGATTATTTAACTCTTTCAAAATATATGTTTTTATCAACATAAGTATTAAAAATAAAACAATGGGAGAACATAATACGAAGCAAAATAATAATTGATTCATTCCATAAATTATTTTTTTATTTTCTACTTTTTTATTTTCATTAAAAAATAATATTGAGTATGGGATTGATAAAGATATAAATATGCAAAATAGCATCAAAGAGAACACTATTGATACACTCAAAAAAGCAGAAGGCGTGCCAATAATATCGGGAAAAATACTCTTTTGATTAATTGAATCTAGGTAGCTATATGTAATAGAAGCGCCAAATATTGTTCCTAATATTGTAATAACAGGAATGGCGTTTGAAATTAAATTATTTGCATCTTGAATAGTTAAAGAATCCACTTTATTTTGATGCATTTGAAACTCCTGTGTTAATTTAAATAAATACAGTTTATTATTACTCAGCTCCAAACAACAAATTCTCCTTAATCCCCCGAATCCTATCCCTCAACACCGCCGCTTCTTCAAACTGCAAATCCCTAGCCGCCTGCTGCATGGCTTTTTCCAGTTTGGCGATTTCTTTAATCGCATCTTCTTCGTTGTGGATTTCGCCGACTTTAACCTTGTTTTTACCTTTCAGACGACCTTTGCCGCCGTCTTCTTCATGGTACACGCCGTCGATGATGTCTTTGACTTGTTTTTTTAATCTGCTGCGGTACGATGCCGTGTTCTTCGTTGAATTTCATCTGTTTTTCGCGGCGGCGTTCGGTTTCGTCGATGGCGGCTTTCATGGAGTCGGTGATTTTGTCGGCGTACAGGATGGCGACACCGTTCACGTTGCGCGCGGCGCGGCCTATGGTTTGAATCAGGCTGCGGTGGGAGCGCAGGAAGCCTTCTTTGTCGGCATCGAGGATGGCGACGAGGGAGACTTCGGGGATGTCGAGTCCTTCGCGCAAGAGGTTGATGCCGACGAGTACGTCAAACAGTCCGAGCCGCAAATCTCTAATGATTTCAACACGCTCTACGGTGTCGATGTCGCTGTGCAGGTAGCGCACTTTTGATGCCGAGTTCGCTGTAATAGTCGGTGAGTTGTTCCGCCATGCGTTTGGTGAGGGTGGTAACGAGCACGCGTTCGCCTTTTTGGATGCGGTCGTTGATTTCGCTCATTAAGTCATCGACTTGGGTGGCGACGGGGCGGATGATGATTTGGGGGTCGACCAGCCCTGTGGGGCGGACGACTTGTTCGACCACTTGTCCGGCGTGTTCTTCTTCGTATTTGGCGGGGGTGGCGGAAACGAAGACGGTTTGCGGCATGACTTTTTCAAATTCGTGGAATTTGAGCGGGCGGTTGTCGCGGGCGGAAGGCAGGCGGAAGCCGTAGTCGACGAGGTTTTGCTTGCGTGATGCGTCGCCTTTGTACATGCCGCCGATTTGGGTAACGGTAACGTGGCTTTCGTCGATGAACATGATGGCGTTGTCGGGCAGGTAGTCCATCAGCGTGGGCGGCGGTTCGCCTTCTTTTTTACCGGAGAAGTGGCGGGAATAGTTTTCGATGCCTTTGCAGAAGCCCATTTCGTAGAGCATTTCGAGGTCGAAACGGGTGCGTTGTTCGATGCGTTGTTGTTCGACGGGGCGTTGTTCGCGGGCGAAAAATTCGATGCGTTCGCGCAATTCTTCTTTGATGGACTCGCAGGCGCGCAATACGGTGTCGCGCGGGGTAACGTAGTGGCTGGACGGGAAGACGGTGTAGCGGCCGACTCGTTGGATAAGGCTGCCTGAAAGCGGGTCGAACATATCGAGGCGGTCGATTTCGTCGTCAAAAAGGCTGATGCGCAAGGCGTTTTCGGAGCTTTCGGCGGGGTACACGTCAATCACGTCGCCGCGCACGCGGAAGCTGCCGCGTTTGAAGTCCAAATCGCCGCGTTCGTACTGCATGGAAACGAGCGTGGCGATGATGTCGCGCTGCTCGATGGTGTCGCCTTCTTTGACGGACAACACCATTTGTTGATACTCGGTCGGGTCGCCGATACCGTAAATGGCGGACACGGTGGCGACGATAATCACGTCGTCGCGCGTCATTAGGTTTTTGGTGGCGGAAAGGCGCATTTGCTCGATGTGTTCATTGATCGCGCTGTCTTTTTCGATGAACAAATCTCGGCTGGGCACATAGGCTTCGGGCTGGTAATAGTCGTAGTAGGAGACGAAATATTCCACTGCGTTTTCGGGGAAAAACTCGCGCATTTCGGCGTAAAGCTGGGCAGCTAGGGTTTTGTTGTGCGCCATGATGATGGCGGGACGGCCGCTTTGGGCGATGACGTTCGCCATGGTGTAGGTTTTGCCCGAACCGGTTACGCCGAGCAGGGTTTGATAGGCAAGGCCGTCTGAAAGCCCTTCGAGCAGGCCGGCAATGGCGGTGGGCTGGTCGCCGGCAGGCGGGAATGGCTGGTGGAGTTTGAAGGGGGAATCGGGGTATTGGATGACTTCCATATTGCCGCCTGTTTTCGGTTCGGGGAAAAGGGAAATTATAGCAAAAAGGTCGTCTGAAATTTTCAGACGACCTATCTATTTCTTGATGGCAGTTAAGTTGGCACAAAGCTAATGCCAACCCAATTTCCACTGCGTTATAATATCGGATTCCCATTTCAGCCTAAGAGCAACTGCCATGAACGATTATCCTGATACGTCGTCTGAAGACCGCGAAGTCAGCGCGTTGTCGCTGCCGCCGCATTCTATGGAGGCGGAGCAATCCGTTTTGGGAGGTCTTTTGCTTGAAAATTCGGCTTGGGACAGAATTGCCGATGTGGTCACCGGCGAAGACTTCTACCGACACGAACACCGCCTGATTTTCCGCGCCATCGCCAATCTGATTAACGAAAGCCGTCCTGCCGACGTGATTACCGTTCAGGAAAGTTTAGAACGCAATGAGGAATTAGAGGCAGCGGGTGGATTCAATTATCTGATTACTTTGGCGCAAAACACGCCGTCTGCCGCGAATATCCGCCGCTATGCCGAAATCGTGCGCGAGCGTTCCATCATGCGCCAGCTTGCTGAAGTAGGAACTGAAATCGCCCGTAGCGCCTACAATCCGCAGGGTAGGGATGCAGGGCAGCTTTTGGATGAAGCGGAAAACAAAGTGTTCCAAATTGCGGAAAGTACGGCTAAATCCAAACAGGGCTTTCTCGAAATGCCTGCGCTTTTGAAGGAAGTAGTCGAGCGCATCGACATGCTCTATTCCCGCGATAATCCCGATGAAGTTACCGGCGTATCGACAGGGTTTATCGACTTGGATAAAAAAACCTCAGGTCTTCAACCTGGCGACTTGATTATCGTGGCGGGTCGTCCGTCTATGGGTAAAACCGCTTTTTCGATCAATATCGCCGAACACGTTGCCGTAGAAGGTAAGCTGCCTGTTGCCGTATTTTCGATGGAGATGGGCGGCGCACAACTGGTGATGCGTATGCTGGGTTCCGTGGGTAGGCTTGATCAGAGCGTTTTGAAAACAGGCAGATTGGAAGATGAACATTGGGGTCGTCTGAATGAAGCTGTGGTCAAGCTTTCCGATGCGCCTATGTATATCGACGAAACGCCGGGCTTGACTGCGCTCGAATTGCGCGCCCGCGCCCGCCGCCTTGCACGCCAGTTCAACGGAAAATTGGGCTTGATCGTGATTGACTACCTGCAATTAATGGCAGGATCAGGACGTTCGGACAACCGCGCCTCAGAACTCGGCGAAATTTCGCGCTCCCTCAAAGCATTGGCGAAGGAGTTGCAAGTTCCCGTCATTGCCTTGTCGCAGTTGAGCCGTACCGTAGAGCAACGTACCGACAAGCGTCCAATGATGTCCGACTTGCGGGAATCCGGTGCCATCGAGCAGGATGCGGACCTGATTATGTTTATGTACCGCGACGAATACTATAACCAAGAATCGCCCATGAAAGGTCTCGCGGAATGTATTATCGGTAAACACCGTAACGGTCCTGTCGGGAAAGTATTCCTCACTTGGATGGGGCAATTTACCAAATTCGACAATGCAGCCTACATTCCCGAATCCGCATTGATGGAAGATTGAGACAAATCAGCCTAAAAACCAAGCAAATTTCATATTTTATTAGGCAATTCATCCCAATATCGTTTAGAATGAGCCAAACCGCATAATTACCGGCGATAAAAACATTCTAAGCCGGATGATAAAACACATTACTTAACTCTAGACGTTTTTTACTACTCATGTACGCACAACAAAAAGGTTTTACCTTAATCGAATTGTTGGTCGTGATCGCTATTACCGCCATCATGGCCACTATCGCCCTTCCAAATATGAGCGAATGGATTGCCTCCCGCCGCGCTGCCAGTCAGGCAGAGCAGGTGGCAAATCTCTTGCGTTTCGCACGAGCCGAAGCAGTCCGCCTCAATCTCCCTGTCTATGTCTGTCCCGTACAAATCAGAAAAAACGGGGTTCCAGACAATAAATGTGATACCAAATACATACAAAGCGGCATCCTAGCTTATGCTGATAAGAGTGGTGATGTTAACTACAATGATGATAGGGCGGACATTTTCCTGCGCACTATTGTCTTGAACGCTAAGGATGCGAATAAAGTCACCTACCAATTTGATCATGTCAAATTCGGAGGCAAAGACTCTGATTCACAGCCTGTTTTTTGGGCATTTCAACCGAATGGTACTTTTGGCTATTCCGTCAAGAAACCCAGTAAAAAATCTGATTTTACCTACTCAGACGGCTATATCAAAATCAGCATGACAGATTCCGCCGCAAACACAGAAAGTACCAAAAAATCTCGTGCCAGTATTGTGTTAGTTGACAGTAGCGGACGAGTAGAAATCTGCGCCAAGTCAGATTCACGCGATCTCTGTAAATATGCAGAATCTAAAGCAAAATCCAATAAACAACCCCAAAAATAAAATATAGCTCTATGAAACCCATGACATTACGTACAAAAGGTCGTCTGAAACGAGTGAATCGAGATTCACCAAAACGAGATCGGTAAGTTTTTCTAAGCCATATCAATCAGGCATGACTTTAATTGAAGTATTGGTTGCCATGTTTGTCCTCGCAATCGGCGTTCTCGCTCTGCTTGCCATCCAACTGCGTACCGTTTCTAGCGTGCGCGAAGCAGAAGGACAGACTATCGTATCGCAACTTACTCAAAATTTGGTTGAAGGGATGCTGATTAATCCGAGGTTGGAAGAATGCACTCGTAACAATGGTCAGCGTGGATTCTGTAAGACATATATCGATTATTACATTACTGCAGGATCTAGTGATAAGCCGAAGAGTGAGAAGTTGGAGACAACAACCGATATAAGCAAAAAAAATTTTGGCAAAAGCGCAAATTGCACAATTTGATCAGGCATTGCGTAATGCGCTACCTGATTCCGAATTTTATTATGAAATCTGTCGTGATGGTTCAAATAAAGAACCTACTTACAATGGAACATTTCACTCTCATTGCGATAAAAAAACAGATGCGGATACTGTTATTAAAGTCTTATGGCTTAAAGATATAGAAGAAGGTAAAGCCGCAAGTGACGCCAAAACATACAAGATTCCATCATTACACCTATCAAGTACGCGTAAGGGAAAGATAAATGAATAATAAAAACCGCCCACACATTCCGGTAAAAGCAAGTATGCAAGGTTTCAGCCTGATTGAATTCCTTGTGGCAAGCGCATTGAGCATGATAGTCCTGCTGGCTGTCAGCTCCAGTTATTTTACTGCACGCAGTTTGAACACTGCTGCCACAGCGCGTTTAAATGTTCAGCAGGATTTGCGCAATGCGTCAAATCAAATCGTACGTGATGCCCGTATGGCAGGAAATTTCGGCTGTTTCAATATGTCGGCCTATGATGCCCAAGCCGTTATTGCTGACTCTGGCTCCAAAGACTTTCTCAAACTTAAAGGTAGTGGAAAAATGCTTCCTGCTGTCAGAGAAACAGGTTCTTTAGGTGTGACTGACTTTGAACAGAGCGGTAAGGCGCTGATTTTCCAATACGGCATAGATACCGCATCACCAAACGCGGCAACAGTAGTGGCCAGCAGCTGCACAAACATTACCAAACCAGGAAAGAAAATTACTGATAGCAAAGCAGCTTTAAAGACAGATGGTTCCCAAGCAGGCAATATCTCCATAATGAAGCATGAGGTGAATGCCTATGCTGTCGGTACTGCCGGAGGGCAAAAAGGCCTTTACCGGTTCCAACTAACAGACAAAGGGGAATGGAGTAATCCACAGTTGCTGATTAAGGGAATTGAAAGTATGGGCATCCATTACTTTTATACCAAAAATTGCCCTGAAACGTTTGAAGGAAGTGAAGCGGCATCAGCTCCGGTTCCTACCTCTTCTGGAAATGCACAGGCTCAAGGAACAGATAAAGAAAAAGACGAAAAATTCGAATATACAGAATTATGGTCTGATAAAGAAACACCTGCCTCTATCGAACTTCTATTGAACGGCGGTAGTATTAACGCAGGTGGAGGTAATGATAATGAAGTACAAATTTATCGAATCAACGCGACTGTACGCGGAGGAAACAAATGCGCAGACCGATTACTCTAAACCATCTTCCCGCTAAAGCTTCTGTACAAAAAGGCTTCGCATTATTTATCGTCTTGATGATTATGATCGTCATTGCCTTGCTCGTCGTTACCGCGACCCAGTCCTATAATACCGAGCAGCGAATCAGTACCAACGATGCAGATCATAAATTTGCTACTACGCTTGCTGAAGCAGCATTGCGAGAAGGAGAGAATCGCATTTACGAAATTGAGGATGGGGATTTCCCATTCACTGATGATTGTATTTCGACCTCGAAAACCAAAACTGATAAAAAGAAAGGTTTATGCAAAGCAGCACAAATTAATGCGGGCTCTTATCCTACTGCAGCAGGTATGATTACTGTGAATGGTACTTCAAAAGTTGAGGCGTGGGTGCGTGAATGCAGTAAGAAAAAATGTATCGATGAAAACGGTGAAGAATATCCCGGAAAAAACAGTGGTGCTAAGGCAAATCCTCGTTTCATCATCGAATACCTAAGCACCAATTCTACCGACAACCGTACCATTTATCGCGTCACTGCCAAAGCATGGGGAAAAAACGAAAAATACGGTAGTCATGTTGCAATCTTATGTGGCCAACGAATAAGAATAAATAGATAAAATCATGAATACGTCTATCACTAAATTTCAAGGGTTTACGCTGGTCGAGATGCTGATTGTTATTGCTATCATCGGCATCCTCAGTACCATCGCTTACCCTTCCTATATCCATTACATTGAACGCGGCTATCAATCTCAGGCGCATGCTGAATTGGTTATCATCAATAATAGCTTGAAAACCAAACTGGTCAAAAATCCTGCACTCAAAATGAAAGATGAAATTGAGGGAGATACAGGGTTTGTTAAGACCTATCAGGCTACATCTGAAGTTGCGGCTAAATATGATTTCAGTGGCGCAATGAAAGATAAGGACTCTAAACACAGCAGAGCTTATTATCTTTTTGCGACCCCGAAAAGTGGGACTAATTACAAACTTTCCGTCTGGATGGACAGTTTGGGCAATGCCTACAAATGTACCGATGCTGAATCAGCCAAAGCCAAGTTAACCACTAAAAACGGTAATACAGGTTGCGAACCTGTTTCAAATAAAAAGTAGAGAAAACAGTCCATTCCCTGCTAAGAAGGTCGTCTGAAATAATATTTTAGGCTTTAGAATGGATTAAACCACACCTTAGTAGATTCGCTAAGGTGCAGTTTTTATAGGCGCAATGTACTTTACTCTGAAACTTAGGTTTTCAGACGACCTTTTAAATTGATTGGTAAATATAGTTTCAAGCAACTGCTTAAATCAATTTTCTTCCATGTCAATTTAGGATTTGAAACTTGAGTTTGAGGGAGAGCTTCTGATTCGACGAAAGATCTTGTAGATGTCAACAACACGGATCTTAGAAACCAAAACGTCGTCTGAAACCTGTAATTGAGTTTTCAGACGACGTTTTATATTGAATCAGCTTAGAATGAACGGACGATTTGTTTTACGTTTGTTTTAAATCTTTGCCTTGGAATTTAAAAGCAGATTCGTTTCAAACTGTCAGTTCTTTTTAGCGAATCTTTAGCCGATGATATTGGATGCGTTCAACCATACTGCTTGGTCGCTATCGAATTTGGCAAATACAGTATTACTGCTTGCACCTGCCGCACGATAAGCAAGAGTTTGCTGTGCTGAATCAAAAACGAGATAAGAGCGGTCGGCATCGTAATAAGAAGGGTTGCTGACGAACATTTCTGACCAGCTCAACTTCGCATTGTTGCCACTCAATAATGAACGCATAGCAGACAGGTCAAGCTTGTCCATATAAGGGTTGAAGTCTGTCAAACGATCTGTGCTGCCGTCACGGATATCTGATGCAGTAAAGGCGACGGTGTCTCTGCCTGCACCTGTGACGATGGTGTCGCTACCCAAGCCACCTGCAATATAGTCATCTCCGTCTCCACCATTGAGGTAGTCATATCCATTGCCGCCTGACAGTGTGTCGTCGCCGCTCATGCCGTATAGAGTGTCGTTGCCGTCTTCGCCACTCAAGCGATTGTGTCCGCTGTTGCCGGTCAGGGTATTGTTGCCATAATTGCCAATACCGAAGATGTTGTTGCTGCCTGTCAAAGTCAGGTTTCAACGTTGGTTGGGGCGGTGTAGGAAACGCTGCTGTAAATGGTATCGGTCCCTTCAAGCCATCCTTCAGTAAACGGGTCGTCGTTCACACTTGTCTACATAGTAAATGTCATCCCCATATCCACCGCTCATGCTGTCTGCACCGCTGGCCACCGTCTAAAGTGTCGTTGCCGTATCCGCCATCGAGCAGGTCGTTTCCTTCGCCGCCTTGTAGAACGTCATTTCCACTACCTCCGTAAAGATAGTCGCGATCATCGCCGCCCATCA